>CAMAUL010000018.1 GCA_945861405.1 Candidatus Methylobacter oryzae
CCCCCCCCCCCCCCCACTGCTCGCTACCGCCCTTCGCCAAGCTCAGGACAGGCTTGGGTGGCCTTATTCCGGCCTACGTTGCTGATAATCGGAGGCAAGTTCCAAATCAGTCGGCACATGAAAACCTAGCCGATCCCGACAATAACTCCGCCAGCCCTCTACATCCAGGTCAAACACAACATCCTCCCCATGCCACATCGATGCAGTCACGCTAAAATCCTGATGCAGATAGACCACTGAGTCATCCGCCAGCGCTTGCCGCACCTGCCATCCGGGAAATTGATCGAACGCTTTGGCGGGATAAGCCTTGCAATACGGACGGGCAGGTCGCTCTGCCGCAATGCCGCTGCTTTGCTCCGCTTGTTGCAACAGTGTTGCGGCTTCCACCTGCGCGGCCGCCAAGGCTATTTGATAAGGCGTTCTGAGATCGCGGCCGCTATTGAGCGCATTAGCTCCGGATTTTAGCAACAGTCGAACAATAGCCGCATCGCCATGGCCGGCTACCCAATTCAATGCCGTCCAACCGTAATCGTCCTTTTGTTCCAAATCCTCGCCACCTTCAACCAAGGTTTGCACCCTATTAACGTCACCTGCTTTCGCGGCCTCGATCAGTTGTAGTTTATTCATAATCCATTCCAAATGTTAGGTGGAAAATTAATGTCATTCCGGAGCTAATTCACTCCAACACCTAGTGGACGATTGACCGTAATGTTTTCCTCATAGTTGAGTTTTAACTATTCGGTCTAGCTGCGACAGAAATATCGCTCATGATTTTTTGCTGCTGTCATGGCTAAAGTTTTCAGCGTTGATAATGCCGCTCCGAATCATTTCATCGGCAACCTGATGCACACAGACATCCAGCTCTGCGAGACCAGTTTGCACGGTGAGCTCACAGTTTTCGGGGGCTTCGTAAGGGGACGTGATGCCGGTAAATTCCGCTAATTGACCGGCTCTAGCTTTTTTATAGAGGCCTTTTACGTCGCGCGATTCGCAAATCTCGATAGGTGTATCGCAATAGATTTCAATGAAGTCGCCACGCTCCACTATACCGCGCACACGCTCACGGTCTGCACGATAAGGAGAGATAAAGGCGGTAAGCACAATGACGCCCGCTTCCATAAAAACCTTGGCCATTTCGCCGATGCGGCGAATGTTTTCCTGTCGGTCTTTTGCTGAAAAGCCCAGGTCGCCGCACAAGCCGTGGCGGACATTGTCACCATCCAGCACGAAGGTGCGGCAACCGTGCTGATGTAACGCTTCTTCAACGGCATGAGCCAACGTGGATTTGCCCGAGCCGGACAAGCCGGTAAACCATAAGATCGCGCCGCGATGACCGTTTTGCGCTTCACGCCGAGCGCGGGTAACGGTGGCCCGATGCCAAACGACATTCGCTGAAACTGGCCGCAATGTAGTCATGACAGCAACTGCACGGGCAGCTGTCCTGCTGGACAATTCATCTTTACATGGACACAAAGCTTGCGCCCGATTTCGCCTGCTTTCATAGTTTCGCTCAGCTTTGGTTCATTCATAACCGTTCCTTAAACGTATGTGAAAAACGCACTACCGGACTGAGGCTAAATTGCTCCAGCATTGAGAGGACGATTGATTACAATCCATTCCTCATAGCTGTTTTCGATATAATCAATCAGCTGCTAAATGCCCGGAAGGGGCAGCACCCTGCCAATATAGCTACTGACTATTGTGCTCAAGGCACTGGAAACAGGCACCAAATCGCCAAAATCAGCATGACGAAAAAAATTACGAACAGCACTCACAACGGTATACCATAGCGAGTAATGGTTACCACTACCGGAGATTCACCTTGAAAAAACTTTTAGCATTGATTTTCATAAGCCTGCTAAACAGCAGCGCCTTGGCCGACGACACCGTTATTGAAGTGATCCCGTTAACCAATCGACCGGCATTCGAGATACTGCCGCTGCTTGGGCCGTTGCTTGGCAATACCGCCCAGCTGATTGACAACGGCTCCAATCTGCTGGTCAAAACCACGCCAGACCGGCTGGCCGAAATCAAGTCCATCGTCAAGCAACTGGATGTGCGCCAGAGCAATCTGGTCATCACCGTCATGCAAAGCAGGCAGACTAACGCTGATGAGCTTAACGCGGCGGCCAGAGCTCAACTGAATGTGCCAATCGATAATCCATCACGATCCGGCGGCAGGGTAATCGGTCATTTATACCAGACCCAAGCCAAGGACGCCGATGAAAGCACCCAGACCATCCGCACGATGGAAGGCGTCCCTGCTCACATCAAGGCGGGCAATGTTTATCCAAGACAATATTCTTCAACCTACGGTTACGCCACAGCAACCGAACATACCGAAGCGACCACCGGTTTTGCGGTAGTTCCCCGACTGGCCGGACAACAAGTCATTCTTAGCGTATCGCCATGGTCGGATAAAATGAATGGCCGGGGACAAATCGAAACCCAGAATGCGCAATCAACCATCAGGATTAACCTTGGCGAATGGGTAGAACTCGGTGGCGTTGGCGAAAATACCAGCAGCAGTTCAAACGGCGCGCTGGTTAATACGCGCCAAACCGGCGACAGCCAGATGCATATTTTGGTTAAGGTTGACCGGGCGGATTAGTCTGTAGGGGCGGATTTATCCGCCCTGAGCGAATGAATTCGCCCCTACAAATGCTCAAGCATATTCTACCCCCCCAGCGCACCCAAGCCCAGCTCAAGTTCTGTGCAAAGCGCTTGGTATTTAGCCCAGATAGCCGTGCTATCCAAGCGTTCATCAGTTTGGGCGTATTCTTTCAGCAGCGCGGTTTTCGCCTGATCCGATAAACCAGCCTCCCCCATCGGATACAAGATGTTGTCTTCCTTATAAATATGTTCTGATAACAGCCGCGCATATTGGGCGGCGTTGTCCGCCAGTGCAGCCAAGGCTTTTGCCTGCACGGCCTGCTCCATGTTTCGAACATAACCCCTGGCTTTATCGTGTTCCATCAGCATTTGCGGAACCGGGTTGCAATGCGTCAATACGCCGGGAACCCCGAGATAGCGGAACAAAATATCTTCCTCTTTAGCATGGTGGAAATGATCGGCAAACTCATGGATAAAGTCTATAAAACAAGCCGCTTTTTCCAGCAATACGGGTGTGTCGGGGTACTTTAGACTGAATGCGGCATAACGCTCCATCAAATCGACGTATTTTAAAATCAGCTGATGCTCTTTCATCAGATTTTCGGTGGCTAACATAGTTTGATATTCCTTAAATGTAAGTGCAAAAGTTGAACCCGGCGTTTTAAACAATCCAGCCTAATTTATAATGTAAAACATTACACAACATAAAACTCAAAAAGTGAAATCATAGGTATATGAATGGATCACAGCTACTTTCGTCCCGAATAGGCATAGCCCCTGGTAAAATGTACAATAAGCGCCTAAACACCTTGTATCTCACAAGGTTAGTACAACCCTACATTAAGGAAAGCAATGAGTAACCTCCCCAAATGCCCCGCATGCGGCTCAGAATTCACCTACGAAGACGATAGTATGTACGTCTGCCCTGAATGCGCACACGAATGGCCAAAAGCAGGGACAACTGAAGATAGCAGTGATGTCCGTATCGTTAAGGATGCAAACGGCAACGTGTTGCAAGACGGCGATAACGTGACCGTAATCAAAGACCTCAAAGTCAAAGGGTCGTCATCGGTTATCAAAGTCGGCACTAAAGTCAAAATCATCCGTCTGGTCGACGGCGATCATGATATTGACTGCAAAGTCGACGGTATTGGCGCGATGAAACTTAAATCAGAGTTTGTTAAAAAGGTCTGATACTAAAAGCTTTTCTCGCTCCCACGCAGCGCGCTCATCGTTATACACAAGTGCCTGCGGGACACCGTCATTCTGGCAGGGACAGATATTTGCTCCTGCAATATCTGCATTCCCCACATCCTTGTGGGTTATGCCGGAATCCAGACACATGGACGTGAAAGCTTGAAAGATATCCAGAGCATCTAAACAATGCGCTAGATTCGAAAGTTACCATCCATGGCACTGGATACTGGCATCCCTGCCAGTATGACGGCTTTGGGACAAAGTTGTGTTTAATCCGCAACGGGCAAGCTAGGCTTGCACTCCGGCTATATTAATAAACTAAACGGCTCAACCGTTACTTTGTCGCCCGGCTTTACGCCTTTGCATTCTTCCGGCAAGACGATATAACAGTTGCTTTGGCTCATGGAACTGAGAATATTCGAGCCTTGCCGCCCAGCACTGGCGACAAAAAATTCGCCGTGTTCATCTTGACTGAGGATGCCGCGCTGATAGTCCTGCCGTCCGGGCGATTTTTTTAACGCGGTGGTACACGTCGCGCCAAATCTTAACGGTTTGGCGGGCGGCGTGCCGGAAAGTTGACTCAGAGCAGGCGCCACAATCTGTTGAAAAGTGACGGCTACGGCCACCGGATTGCCCGGCAAGCCAAAAAAATGGCACGCGCCTATTTTGCCGAATGCCAGCGGCTTTCCAGGTTTTATCGCAAGCTTCCAGAAATTGACTTCGCCGCAGCTTTGCAGGATTTCTTTGACATAATCGGCCTCGCCGACCGACGCGCCGCCGGTGGTGATGATTACGTCATGGTTTTTAGAGGCCTCAATAAAGCTGCGTTCAAGCAGCTGTTTGTTGTCGGGAATCACACCCAAATCGACTACGTTGTAGCTAGGGTCTACCAACAATCCGCCCAACATGGCTCGGTTGCTGTCGTATATTTTTCCAGGCTCTAGCAACTGGCCTAATGCAGTCAATTCGTCGCCGGTCGAAAAATAAGCGATTCTCAGGCGACGTTTCACGGTCACGTCGCCAACACCGGCAGAGGCCAGCAAGCTTAAATCGACCGCCGTCAGTTTTTTAGGCTGGGCGCACAGCAAGCCGCCTTGTTTGACGTCTTCGCCGATTTCCCTGATATTTTGCAGTGCTCGCGTGTCAGCCGGAAAATGGACGGTTTGCTCAAGGAGCTGTACCTGTTCTTGCATGATGACCGAATCGGCTTGTTCAGGCACAACCGCGCCGGTAAAAATCCTGACGCACTGTCCAGGTTGCAGCGCCCCTACAAATGGCCGTCCAGCCCAGGAAGTTCCCACCAAACTAAGCGTGAACACCTGCCCATTCACTATATCCCGGCAGGCAAAGGCATAGCCGTCCATGGCCGAGTTCCGGTCATGCGGAATGTTGATCGGCGAATAAACGGCTTCTGCCAGCACTCGCCCCAAGGCATCGTTTAATGTCAGTTTTTCTGTGCCACTGACCGGGTGTACGGCGGCTTTGATGCTGTCTAGCGCTTCGTCAATCGACAATAACGGCTTGGATTCGAGGCTGCATGCGTCAATCATGGGCTTTCATAACCTGGATTTGGATAAATTCGGCGATCATTTCAGGCCGGTTTAGGTCAAGTTGCATTATATGGGGTAGCGTTTGCAGCACTGCATCGGTCGCTACCGCAATGATGTCCGGGTCGCTTAGGTAAAGCAAGGATTGCGCAAGCGATGGCCGATGCAATTCAATTTTAGGGAATTTTTCCGCCCGAAAGCCTTCAACCAGGATCAAATCCAGTTCGGATTGATCGAATTGCTTCAACTGATCTTCCAACCGGGTCTCTTGTTCCGGGTCAAGTTCGGTAATCATCGCCCGTCGATAGCGGGATACCAGCATCACCGGCGAGGCACCGGCTTCCCGCAGGCGGAAACTGTCTTTTCCCGGCCGGTCGATCTCAAAATCATGGTGACTGTGTTTAATCAATCCGATGCGCAGGCCTTTTTGTTTTAAAATCGGGATCAATAGGGTCAATAACGTGGTTTTTCCGGTTCCGCTTGCGGCTACAAAACCTAAAACTGGAACTTGGGTATTCAGCATATCAACCAACATTAAATAGTTATCATAAGACGTCATATTTTAAGGTATTATTTATCTAAACACTATCCATATACAGGCAAAAGCCTTGAGAACGGTCTTAACATAGATCATTGATCCGGGAGTAAACCTTGATTCGAATTTACCTGATTTTGCTATTGCTGGTCATTGCATTTTTTGGGGTACGCGCGTTTTTAAAAACCTCGCCCACCGTATTGGCCTATTACATCAAGCGGTTATTGCTAATCGTTGCCGGGCTTATCGTGGTTTATTTGACCGCAACCGGGCGTTTGAACTGGCTTTTCGCGCTGGCAGGCGTGGTTGTGGCCTTTATACTCCGCTTGATGCCGGTGCTGTTACGCTATGCGCCCCATTTACATCGGCTATGGTCGCATTTCAATGCCATCAAGCAGCACACCTCACAACGGCAAAACAAAACTGATACTAAAAGCCATATGTCGGCTGAAGAAGCCTATGAAGTGCTGGGCTTGAAAATGGGTGCCTCGGAAGCTGAAATTGTTGCCGCTCATCGCAAATTAATGCAAAAAATGCATCCCGATCATGGCGGATCGAATTATTTGGCAGCGAAAATCAATCTGGCTAAAAAGGTTTTGTTAAAAACGAATCCTCTATGACGTCTTTTAATTTCAAGCCTATTTCTATAGGAATGCTGGCGGCATTAGTCAATGGCTGTGCAAATCTACCGCCAAACTATGCACCTGTCACGACAAATCAACCTGATATTGTTAAAGAAATTAAAGACGACACAAAATATCATCAGGTTAAAAAAGGCGACACCCTGTACGCCATAAGCCTGATTTACGACCTGGATTACCGACACTTAGCGCAATGGAATCAGATCGCTCCACCTTATACGATAGAAATTGGTCAAAAAATAAAACTTTCCGGCCCGGATTTAACAAATGATTCAGCCCAAAGCAGCATGGAGCAGTATCAAACGCCCACAAAAATGGGAGAGACAACTCAAAAAATCGTCGCAGCCCCCCAAGCAACCAGAATTAGCTCACAGAAAAAAACCACTCTTTCTTCAAATAATACTCTTAATCCGTCATACAAATCCCAAACCCTAAAAGATACCGCTGAAAAATCCGGAAGCAGCTCACAAAAAAAACCAATAATTTCAATTGACAACGTAGACATGTTAAAGTTAAGCTTTCAATGGCCGCTAAAAGGGAGGGTATTGAAAGCTTTCGCTCAAGCCGACAACAAAGGCATAGATATTGCTGGAAAAACAGGACAGGATGTAAAAGCGGCAGAATCGGGTAAGGTTGTCTACAGCGGACAAGGCCTGATCGGCTATAGTAATTTGCTTATTATCAAACACAACGATTTGTATTTAAGCGCTTATGCCAATAATAGCCAACTGCTCGTTGAAGAGGGAAGCTCAGTGAAAAAAGGCGAGGTTATTGCGAAAGCGGGACAAGCGGAATCAAGTCCGGCAAAATCAAACCGAGCATCGTTGCATTTTGAAATACGAAAAAACGGAAAACCGGTAAATCCACTTAGTTTTTTACCGGAAAAGTAATAAAACCATTTCGGCTGAAGTCGAATAATGTAGAGGTTATCATGAAGGCAGAATTAGTTGAGCTATTGGACGATGATGTTTGTGTATTATTTGACGATGATTTGTCTTTTGACGATGAACCTCAGACAGATTCGATTGTCGGCGGAGCAGCATTCGACTGCATGGATGCAGGAGGTCGAGCAATGCATGGAGCAATTGCCGAGGATATTGACGAAATAGTCACCAGCGAGTCGCCGCACGACAGAAGCATGGATGCGACGCGGGTTTATTTGAATGAACTGTCCCGTTCGAAATTGTTGACCGCCGATCAGGAAAAAATATACGGCTCCCGTGCCCTGCTGGGCGATGAAGCGGCCCGCAAGATCATGATCGAAAGCAATTTGCGGTTGGTCGTTAAAATCTCCCGCCGTTACCTGAACAGGGGCTTGCCGTTGCTGGACTTGATTGAAGAAGGCAATCTGGGCTTGATGCGCGCAGTTGAGAAATTCGACCCTGAAAGAGGCTTCAGATTTTCAACCTATGCCACTTGGTGGATCAGGCAAACCATTGAACGGGCCATCATGAATCAGACACGAACCATTCGTTTGCCAATTCATATCGTTAAAGAAATGAATACCTATCTTAAAGCCCAACGCCATTTGGCGCAGTTACTCGACCATGAGCCCAATGCCGAAGATATAGCGGGGCATCTGGATATACCGGTCAATAAAGTTGAAAAAATGCTCAAGCTTAACGAGCGCGTTACCTCTATCGATATGCCCGGCGGCAAGGATTTTGACAAGCCGTTGGTCGAGTCGATTTCCGATGGCGAAAGCTTGTCAGCCGCTGAAAAAATCCAGGAAGACGGCATCAGGCACAACATCGCCAAATGGGTGTTCCAGCTTTCAGAAAAGCAGCGCGAGGTGATTTGCCGCCGCTATGGGCTTTGCGGCTATGAAGGCTCGACCCTTGAGCAGGTCGCCCAAGAGTTGGGGGTAACCCGTGAGCGGGTCAGACAGATTCAGATGGACGGCTTAAAAAGAATGAAGGAAATCCTGGAAGGTAACGGCTATTCATTTGAAGCCATTTTTAATTAAGCGTAGGGGCTGGCCTTGTGCCTGCCCTGATAGACCATGATGTCAGGGGCAACCACAAGGGATTGCCCCTACAGGGCTACACAACAAATGCATTTTGCAACGGCCAGTCCCGATAATTAAAGACCTGCCCCTGCTCCCGAACAGTATCGCAAGCACTAAGCGACACTTCCGCAACAACCCATTGCACCTCATTAAGTTTACCGGCGGCCAGAATGCCGTCATCGGGAAATCCGCGATCCACCGGCGTATAAACAGCCGCCGCGCCGATATTGACATCCACGGCTTCAGACCAGGGCGCATCGCCTACCAGCGTCGATTGAACGACGTAGCACTGGTTTTCCAAGGCCCTTGCTTGGCAACCTATTTTAACGCGATGGTATCCGGCCAGGGTATCGGTGCAACTAGGCACTAAAATCAGGTTCGCCCCGGCTTCGACCTGCTTTCTTGCCAGCAGCGGAAACTCGCTGTCATAGCAAATGTTAATCGCGATTCTTCCGTAGTCGGTATCAAAACACTTTAGCTCCTCGCCTTTCTGAATCAGCCATTGCTCGTTTTCAAAGCGGGTCATCATCAGCTTATCCTGATAATCAACTCGGCCATCAGGCATGAACAAATAAGCCCGGTTTCGATAAGCGCCGGAATCCGTTTTTACCGGAAAGGTGCCCGGCTGAATGATGCACTGGTATTTTTTCGCCAAGGTTCGATACAAATCCAGATAATCGTCCAGCAATGACTGCATGGCTGCCAGCTGTTTGCTTAATGATGAATAAACCGCCTCGCCGTATAACGAAGCCAGCTCCATACTGGCATACTCGGGAAAAAGCAAAATCTTCGCATCCTGCTGGGCGGCTTCAGCAACCCAGCGTTCAGCCTTGTCTTGATACTGCTGCCAGTTTTCCAGGAAACTGATGTCGTACTGGGCAGTCGCTATTTTAAAGTTCATGTTTCAACCAGAAAGTCATCGGTTTAGGCGTTTCATTTTCATCATCCAGGTCTTTCCAGATATAAGTTGTGTGCAGCTCGGGATGTTTGACGTAGCCGCGTTTGTTCCAGAATTGATCCAGCGGCACGTAATCGGCCGGACGCCTCGGATGATCGACAGGCCGTTCCACGCAGCAAAAACAAATACGCTTGAAGCCCGCCAATTCTTTCGCGTGAGCTTCCCGTTCCTCAAAAAACCGGACGCCGATACCTAAGCCGCGATAATTCTTGTCCAGCACCGATTCGCTGCAATAAAAAACCTCGTCCAGATTGTAACCCTGTTCGATAAAGGGCTTTTTCAGCTCATCGGTTTCATATTTCATCGGGATTGCGGTCGATGCCCCGACCACCGTGTCGCCATCGAACGCGATCACAATAACGCTGTCCGGGCAATCGATATAAGTCTGCAAATATTTTTTTTCATAGTCGACATCGCCGTCGTACAAATACGGGAAATCGCGAAACACTTCTATCCTAAGCCGGGCAAGTTTGGGAATATATTGTTCCAGAGTCGGGCCGCTACATCTTTCAATACGAATATCTTTAGCCATCATGTTACAAAAGCAAAAAGAAACATATTTTAGCCGAACGCTTAAAGTTTGCGTAGCTTAAGCCGTAAAAAACCGGTTTTTCTGTTATTCTCCGCAAAAAGGCTACCGTATTCAAAGAGTGGCAATTATGAGATGATGCAGTTATGGAAAAGTGGGGAGTAGTGAGTGGAAAGCGTCAATCACACAACTGCCACCCGTTACTCGCCACTCACTACTCACTACTCACAACCCACCAAATTAACTTTTATTTATGAAAATTGCTTCGTTCGCTGTACTGGTTGTTATGCTTAACGCTGTGTTGGGCTGGGCGACCAACCTACCCCAGGATGTAGGCTTGGATGTCCCATCAGGAAAACTCAACAGCCTGTCATTCGCCCCGTTCAGGGAAGGCCAGGGGCCTTTGGATGAAAAATTTCCGACCCCCGAACAAATCGACGCCGACTTACAGTTGATGGGTGAAAAAACCCACACCATCCGCACCTATGCCAGTTCGGAAGGCAGTATGCAGACCATTCCCGCCTTGGCGCAAAAGCATGGCCTGGAAATGATTCAAGGCGCATGGCTGGGCGGCAACAAAATCGACAATAACGAGGAAGTCGCCGCAGTGATCCGTTCCGCCAACGAACACCCCGATGTGGTCAAGCGGGTTATCGTCGGCAACGAAGTATTGTTACGCGGCGATCTGAAAGCCGACCAGCTGATCGAATACATACGTGAAGTCAAACGCTCGGTCGAGCAGCCGGTTTCGTATGCCGACGTATGGTCCATGTACATGAAGTACCCGGAATTAATCAAAGAAGTGGACTTTATCACCATCCACATTCTGCCCTATTGGGAGGACGAGCCTATCACCGTAGATCAGGCACCGGGGCATATTGAACGTATCTTCAAGCAGGTACACCAGGAAGCCGAAGCGATTGCCCCCGGCAAACCGATACTGATCGGCGAATCGGGCTGGCCTGGCGAAGGCCGTCAACGCGGCTGGTCTGTACCCAGCGTGGTCAACGAGGCAAAATTCATCCGCGCATTAATTAAAATCGCCAATAAAAACGGCTTCGATTACAACATTGTCGAAGCCTTTAACCAATCATGGAAAAGCGAACTTGAAGGAGTGGTCGGCGCAAACTGGGGACTTTATACGGTTGATCGCAAGGAGGTTTTCCCGTTAACCGGCAAGGTCTACGAGAATCCCGATTGGCTTAACGGCGTGATAGCGTCAACAATCCTTTTCCTGCTCATCGTTGTCTGCTGCTGGAAGCCGTTGCAATCTTTATCCACCATACGTCTGGCGTTCTTTTTAGCCTTCTCGCAACTGCTGACCTTTTTGCTGGCTAACATGGTCGAAAACCTGTGGTACACCAGCTATAGCGACTGGCAGCGTTTTCAAACAGTATTAACCGTGGGCTTAAACGCCATCTTAGCCGGCTTGATATTGCATCGCGGCTACGGCCTGTTAGCCAACCGGGCCGCCAATCCAAAATTCGGCGCCTGGATATACACAATCTGCATACTGTTCTCCGGATATGCCGCTTATAAAACTTTCGGCCTGGCAATGAATGGGCGGTATATCAGCTTTCCCATCGTGTCTGTTTACATCCCTGTTGTCGGCATGTTCGGTTTAATGATCGTCAGTTATATCACCGAGCGTCCGTGGTCGTTAAAGAACATCGAGATTAACCGATTGGCAGGACACACCCATGCCAAAGCCGATCAAGACAAGATCATAGGCTACGCGCTACCGATCATGGGTTTGATGCTTGTTATCTGGGAAGCCAAAGCCTTCATGGTAAGCCGCGACTTTATCCTGGCTTATCCGAATGTCGCCAAAAGAATCGGCGTGGCTTTTATGTTTTCCGTAACCAATGGCCAACTGGTGGTATGGCTGATATGCCTAGCCATTCTCGCATTACCGCTTCTGGTTAGCGGCAATAAAACCGGCAAACGTGCCGTTCGCGGCTAAAGCCGCTCCCACAAAATAAATATTGTAGATTGGACTGGGTTGATTTTAGCGGAGCTCAGATAAGCTGTGTGATATTATTTGGTGACACTTAACATACCAAGAGATCTGAATATGACTGATAACGTAGACAACATAGTCCTTGAACATTTGCGTGCTTTACGCGCCGGGCAAGATCGTATTGAAACAGGTTTAAAAGAAGTTAAGCAGCGTTTGACAGGCGTTGAATCAGGTATTGCTGGACTTAGACGCGATAACGTAGGTACTCAAGAAGATGTCTATCGCCAGCAAACAGTGATTGACGCCATTCAAGAACGCTTACAACGCATTGAAAAGCGCTTGGAGTTATCGTAGTAGTGGGTTGAGTAAGTAAACGGCTACATCGTTTAATCGGTGCACCCGCCCGAGGGCATAAGGCAAGCAAAAAGGCGCTTGCCCACATGTTTAAAACAGAGGCAGGGGCTATACTTTTCGGAATAACCTGAAGTAAACTAGGGAAAATATAAAAATTCTAACCCAGCAGAAGATTAGGAAATATGCGTAACATTAAATTATTTGAATCCGCCGATCACCGTTTTATTTTACTCAACGAGAGTGATTGGGGCGATAAAGAACAGGGCGTGCGTTCCAACCAGTATCTGATCACCCATCATAATGACGGGGTGTTGCTTGATCCCGGCGGTTTTGGGGTGATGCCTCGTGTACTGGTGGAAATGTTGCGCTACGTGAGGCCGGAGCAAATCAAGGCCATTTTTCTGTCGCATCAGGATCCCGACATCGTCGGCGGCCTGTCAACCTGGCTGGAATTGTGTCATTGCCCCGTGTATGTTTCCAGCATCTGGCTGCGCTTTTTGCCCCATTACGGCTTGAAAGACATGTCGCAATTTATCGGAGTGCCCAACGAAGGCATGGACTGCGAGCCATCGCCCGGTTTTAAACTAAAAATCGTGCCCGCGCATTTTTTGCATTCCGAAGGCCAAATCAATGTCTACGACCCAATTTCCAAAATCCTGTTCACCGGCGACATCGGGGCGGCGATGATGCCCATGGATAAAGATGAAGCGTTTGTAGACGATTTTGCCGACCACATCCCCTATGTCAAGGGATTTCACCGCCGCTACATGTGCTCCAACAAGGCGATACGTTGTTGGTTGGACACCATTGCCGACCTGGATATTGCGATGATTGCCCCGCAACACGGCCCGATTTACCGGGGCGCTGCGGTGCAGGATTTTCTAAACTGGCTCAAAGACCTGCAATGTGGCATTGATATAATGCAGCCTGGCGGACACTTTCCACAGGACGACTGAGCATGAATAATTTACCGCAGCCCAGTCATCTGGAGGCTTTGCGCTTCAAGGTTATCAGCCAGATTGCCGAAATCCTGGAAAATCAATCACGCACCCAGCGCTATGCAACAGGCCTGTCCGAGCTTAATCATGACGTGCACCAAGAGATTGTCAGTAAATTGATGGCGGCTATGGCGACTATGGCTGCCGACGACTCCGCCGCCATGATTGCGATGATCCCAACGATTACCCATATCATTGATACCTGCACCCGGCTGGATAACAGTCTTGACTTGCTCTTCCATCAACGCAGTGAGCAATGGTCGTCTAGTGATCAATACATCCAAAACCTGATGATCGAGTTTAATCAAACCTTGCTTGAGCTGTCTTCGGTTTTGATTGAAAAAGATTTGCTGGAGCGGCAAAGTCAGGTGTTGCAGCGTATTATCCTGTCGCATGAACACATCTCGCAATGGAAAGAGTTTGTGCAGGAAATTCTGGCGGATTTTTACGCCATTTTCCCGTTTAGCTTTTTTTATATCGCTTTTGCCGAAGAACATGGCTTATCGCTGTATTTGTATTATCTGGGGCACTGCTCTGATGAGACCCGCACACAGGCGCGCGGCATACTGAGTCAACAGATGCTGCAAAGCATTGGGCTGCCCCCCCATTCCGCACTGGATATTGAAGAGTTCAATATCCAGTGCGGCGCCGAAATTAAACCGAATTTGGATATTCGAATGATTAGCGTGCCGGTGCCCGATCAAGCACCCAATCTGGCCGGTTTATTAGGGGTCGCTTACGCCGCTGAAAACAAACTGTCACCGCAGGAAGCCAGCGTGATCCGTGCGATACTCGCGGTCATGGTGATGGTGGTGGGTTCCAGCAAGGTGTTATCGCGTACGCTGTTGGAACTTGAATACTACGCCGTGCATGACCCGCTCACAGGGCTACACAACCGCCGCCAGTTTAACGAAATGTTAAACTATGAAGTCAGCCGTTCCGAGCGCCATCAGCATGAGTTTAGCGTGCTGATGCTCGACCTGGACGACTTTAAAGACATTAACGATTCCTATGGGCATCCCACCGGCGATACCGCGCTGTGCGCAATCGCCACTGTCCTGCTTGAACATACCCGCAAGGGTGATTTGTGCGCCCGCGTTGGCGGGGATGAGTTTGCCATTATCCTGACTGAAACCGGCCCCGCAGGCGCAAAGATAGTCGCCGAAAACGTAGGCCGCGCGCTACGGGAATTGGCCATCACCTCGGCGCAAGGCAACCGTTTTCATTTAACCGTCTCCATCGGCGTGAGCAGTTATCCCGGCGATGGAAACGACATTGATGCCCTGCTGGAGGGCGTCGACGCCGCCATGTACAAAGCCAAGGATATGGGCAAAGACAGCGTCTGCGCCTTTGATGCCATGGAAGCGCGGGTCAGTATCCGCGAGACCCGCGATAATGTGGAAAATCTGCGCGAGGCGTTGAAAGAAGGCCGCATTGTCCCCTATTATCAATCGATCGTTAACTGCCAGACCGGCGAACTCTATGCCTTTGAAACGCTGGCCCGGCTCAAATCCCCAACCGGCGAGACGACGTCGGCGGCGACATTTATCGAAACCATTGACAAATACGGCCTGGCGCGTGAGCTTGACCTCGCGATGATCAACAACTCATTTGCCGCCAAACGCGCCTGCATGGACGCCAAACGCCCGGAAGCGAACGCAAAAATCTTTATCAACTTGTCCGTGCAAGAGATTCAAGGCCGAGGCATTTTAGGTTATGCCGAAGAACTCTGCCAGCAACTGGAACTTCCCCCCGAAAGCATCGTATTTGAATTGCTGGAACGCGACGCGATTGGCGATATGACCAATATGCGCCGGTTTCTGACCAATCTGCGTCGCAAAGGGTTTGCCTTTGCGCTGGACGATTTTGGCACCGGCTATAATTCTTTCCATTATTTGCGCGAATTGCGCTTTGAATACGTCAAAATCGATGGCGCGTTTGTGCGCAACATACTGAGTTCTAAAGTCGATTATGCCTTGGTGCATAACCTGTCCCGATTATGCCAGGACATCGACATCCTCACCGTTGCCGAATTTGTCGAAAACCAAGAGATTTGGGAAGCACTCAAGGATATGGGCATCAACTACGCCCAAGGCTATCACATCAGCATGCCGCTGCCGGATATGCAGCAAACTTTGAAAAAGGGGCTGGCCTTGTGCCTGCCCATTGGGCAACCACAAGGGATTGCCCCTACATGTCATTGATGCTGCTTTAAAGCGGCGACAGCCTCCGTCAAACCCTGCTTTGCCGCCTTGCGGTACAAAGCAACCGCTTGCTTGTTATCTTTTGCTACACCCACGCCATTTGCGTACATATCGCCCAACTTATATTCAGCCTGGGCATCGCCCTGTACCGCCGCCTTGCTGTACCAGGAAAAAGCTAGGCTATTATCCTTCGCCACACCTTGTCCTTGGGCATATATCAGACCCAGGTTATATTGCGCCGTGGCATCGCCTTGTTCGGCAGCCTTATAAAACCAATAAATGGTCGAACTGGAGTTTTGCTCAACACCTTTTCCGGTCGCATACATGAAGCCCAATTTGGTTTGCGCCTCCCTGTGCCCTTGCTCTGCCGCCTTGCCAAGCCAAACAGCCGCCTGTTTATCATCCTCGGCGACCCCCTTTCCCATGGCGTATATCATGCCTGCTTGAAACTGCGCATCCACATTACCCTGTTCAGCCAGCTGCAAATAAAGCGGCAACGCTTTAACAACTTGCCCCCGTTTAGCCAGTTTCTTAGCCTTTGTCAGTATGGCTGCAACCTCTTGATTAACCGGTGCTGTCGTTGTTTTTAAGTCCGCTATGTAAAAAAAAGTTACCGCCAATACGATTCCGGCAACAGCTATACGCCAAAGAGATCCGTTTATTTTTTTTAATGACCGGGTAGTGTTATGCCGCATCTTATCGCCAATCGAGCGGGCGATTTCCCGGAATTTATCGATGGTTGCCAGGTAGGTTGGGGGGATTTCTGTGGTCGTTACCGGCGGCTCGGCATAGGTTTGGGTGATAATTGTCCTCATCCGCTGCGCCTCATAAGTCACGCGCTGCCTTTCTTGCTGGTCTATCCATTGATCGTACTTGGCTCTTTTATCAGTATCCGACAAAATCGCATAAGCGACATTGATAATCTTCATTATCCGAAGCGCTTCTTCAGGCCCACCCGCATATTTATCGGGATGATAATTTTGGCAAAGCGCTTTATAGGCGCCCCTGATAACGCCTGCAGGTGCATCACGCGACACATTTAAGTCATCATAATAAGTTTTAGATTTAGCCATGCTATTGTCAGTTCTCAGTCAACCAGCTTGATTCCGCTTTTGTCCATAGTAATTAATTGTTGCTTGTACAGTGCGCCTATTGCCTGTTTAAACACTTTTTTACTGACCCCGAATGTTGCATAAATGGCTTCCGGCGGACTTTTATCGCTCAGCATCAACTCGCCGTTATTGGCTTTAAGCTTGGCTATAATGCTGTCGGTCAGCGATAAGACCTTGCCGTATCCCGGCTGGTGTAAACTAAGGTCGATTTTACGGTCTTCCCGTATCTGCTTGATGTAACCGTCCAGTTTCTGGCCTTTTCTGACCGGCTGATACAACTCGTTTTGATACAACATGCCCCAATGAGTATTGTTAATGATGGCTTTAATGCCCAAATCCGAAGTATCGGCGATGATCAGCGACACTTTTTGGCCGACTTCAAAATCGACCGATTCATCGCTGAGAAATTTATCAATCTTGGTAGTCGCTGCAATGCGGTTTTGGTCATCAAGAAACACCTTGACCAGATATGAGCGCCCGACTTCCATCTCGTGGTATTGCTCACCGAACGGCACCAGCAAATCTTTAGGCAGCCCCCAGTCCAAGAACGCTCCGACATAATTAAGCGATACCACTTTCATCCAGGCGATATCGCCCACCTCGGCCAACGGCTTTTTGCCGGTGGCGGCCAGATGGCCTTCCCCATCCACGTAAACGAACACGTCCAGGCTATCGCCGGCTTGGCAGTTTGCGGGCAGTTTCCTGTCCGCCAGCAGCACTTTTCCCGAGATTCCGTCATCGAGATAGACATCAGCGCCTTGTTGTTTAACGACTTTCAGCTTATTTATTTTGCCGATATTTATCATTTATAAAATACTCAAAAGGATCAATAACCGTAACTACTCAGCATTTGCTGAGTTTTTAATAGAACACGGATGACACTGATTATACGGATTAAAACGGATTTATTTTTTTTCATCTATCGTAAATAATTCTCTTCTGTATTGCTGATATTTACCGAAATTCAAAAGCGTTTACTATCAGTGCTTATCAGTCAAATCCGTGTCATCCGTGTTCTATTTTTCTAACTGCTGGATAATTATGAATCAACTGGTAATCACAAACCTGACCGCATCCAGCCTTAATTGCGCGGCCTGGATGTTTTCATGCGCCAGCATGGTCATGTCCTTTAGCTGCTCGATTTCTTCCGTCCTGATGGTCGGATTGACTTTTTTCAGCCTGACCAGACGCTTGATCTCATTGCTAAGCGATTCCAGCATGGCTTGAGTCGCTTCATCGACTAACTGCTGCATGTCGGCTTTGGCTTTTTGCTCGGCCACACTCAAGATATTGATCAGGTGCGGACGTTGGCTGTTCAAAAAGGCAATGATTTTATGTTTATCAAACTTGATACCGGCTTCGACCAAGTCGCGATGCTCAATCGCTGCACTGACATCCTTTTGATTTTGATCGATCAATATTCGAATCGGGGTATGAGGCAGAAACCTGCCGATTTGCAATTCGGCGGGCGCACTGCACTCGACTATAAACAAGCACTCCAGCAGAAACTGCCCGGCTTTAAGATTGTTATGTTTGATCACGCTGATCGCGGCATTGCCGGTTTCAGTGGACAACACCATATCCATGGACGCGGTGACCAATGGATGTTCCCAGGTCATAAACTGCATATCTTCCCGCGCCAAAGCAATCTGCCGGTTAACGGTGACGGTCATGCCGTCTTCAGTCAATCCGGGAAAATGCGAAACGCGCAAATGATCACTGGGACGGATGATAAAACAATCGGGCGAATGGAACTCGGTATCCACGCCGTAGCATTCAAAGACATCTTCCATATAAGGCCAAAGTACGCCTTCCTTCTCGTAATTATTCAGCTGATCGATAAGCTCGTGGGCCAAGTCCTTGCGGCAGGAATTGAGCTCCAGCAATTGATCGCGACCATTATGCATTTGCGCTTCGAGCTCGGCGCTGAGTGCTTGGGTTTTGGCGATCAGGTCATCGATAGCGGCCTTGCTACCGCTATCCAAAACAGCAGCCAGCTGATCGTGCAGAATATCCGCAACCCGCTGGGCGGATGAGCTATTGCAGGCAAACGCATTCAGGCCTTCGTCATACCAGCGGTACAACACGGCGCACTCGGTATGTTCCAGATACGGCACATGAATCTGGATAATATGTTTCTGCCCGATACGGTCAAGACGACCTATACGTTGTTGCAACAAATCGGGATTGGTCGGCAAATCCAGCAGGATTAAATGATGCACAAACTGGAAATTCCGGCCCTCGCTGCCTATCTCTGAGCAAATCAACAACCGCGCGGCGCTCTCCGGGTCGGCAAAATAAGCCGCCGCCCGGTCGCGCTCGATAATGCTCATGCCTTCATGAAACACCGCCGACGCGATACCGGCACGGTTTTTCAAGGTTTGCTCAAAATCAATCGCGGTTTGCGCGTGTTTGCAGATCACCAGCGCTTTATCGCCAGGGAAGGTGTGTATGCCGTCAGCCAGTCGGGAACTGGCGAGGCGATCGCCAGGGATGGTGTGTATGCCGTCAGTCAGTCGGGAACTGGCGAGGCGATCTCCTGTCAGCTGTCTAACCTTGTCCACCAGCCACTGGTAGCGCGGGTCTTGCTGCAAGTCATCGTCATTTGCCGACCCTGTTAATGCATAGCCGTAGCGTTCCCGTTCGGGAAAGCCCTGCACGGTTTGCCGCGAATTGCGAAACAAAATCCGCCCGGTGCCATGGTGATCGAGCAGCACATTAACCAGCGCTTCACGCGCCGCCGACTTTTCAGGATCATTCGCCGCACCTGCTCCCGGCAGGTTTGCGGCATACACACCATCCCTGGCGATAGCCTCGCCAGTTCCCGACTGGCTGACGGCATACACACCATCCCTGGCGATAAGATTTTTCAGCAAGCCATCGACATTGTCATCTTTCAGCAACGCGGCTAAATGCTGCTGCGCCTCGTCATCCAGCGTTTCCTTGGCCAGCAACGATTTGGCCGCATTGGCTACCGGCTCAAACAGGCGTTCTTCTTCAACAAACGCTGCAAAGCTGTAAAACCGGTCGGGATCGAGCAATCTTAACCGGGCAAAATGGCTTTCCTTGCCCAATTGTTCGGGAGTCGCCGTCAATAAAATAAGGCTGGGGGAAATCTGGGCCAGTTGTTCGACAAACAAATAATCTGCGCTGGGCGCTTGTTCGCTCCATTCCAGATGGTGCGCTTCATCGACTATCACCATATCCCAGCCCGCCTCTATCGCCTGCTGCTGGCGACGCGGGTAATTGGAGAAAAAGCCCTGGCTGCATAAAATCAGTTGTTCGGTTAGAAAGGGGTTATCGGAACCTACATCATCATCGTCCGGGATCGCCAGTAATGGTTCAGTCTCAGCAAGCATATCGTCTTCGACGCAAGCGCCAAGGCAGCGCGCCTCGTCAAAAATACTAAAACGCAGATTAAAACGCCTGAGCATTTCAACCAACCATTGATGCAGCAGCGTTTCCGGCACAATTATCAACACCCGGTTGCTCAAGCCGTTAATCAGCCGGTGGTGCAAAATCAGACCGGCTTCGATAGTTTTACCTAAGCCCACTTCATCGGCCAGCATGATTCTTGGCGCCGACCGGTTAGCCGATTCATGCGCAATAAACAGCTGATGCGGAATCAGCGAAGCGCGGCCACCCAACAAGCCTTTAACCGGCGATTGCTGATGTTGCTGCAATCTGAGCCAGGTTTCATAGCGCAGCAAAAACCAGGCGGAAGGATCGACTTGCCCGATAAACAACCGATCCTGGGGCTTGTTAAATTGTATATGATGATTCAGCTCCACCTCATCCAACCGGACTTCCTGTCCATCTTCGTCTTTGCCCAGATAAGTAATCAAGCCATCCTGCTCAAGCAAGCCGGTGACGGTGACTTTATCCTCGTCTATCGACTCGATAACGTCGCCAGCCGAAAACCGGACGCGCGTTAACGGCGCGTTATCTTTCGCATACATGCGCTTTTCGTCACAAGCCAAAAAAAGCACCGTGACCCGCTTGTGCTCTACTTCAAGAATAAGTCCTAATCCGAGTTCCGACTCGGTGTTACTAATCCAGCGTTGGCCGGGGATGAACTGTTCCATTTATTAAGATGCCATTAAGATTGAGTAAATATTGATTCAATTGGACTATTATAAGCGACATAGCGGAATTATTCCGGCAATTAATTGTTGTACAGAACGGTTTAGGCATGATCCAGGAACAGCTTTAACTCCGCCAAATTATTACTTTCGTTAAGTAGCCATTAAGGTTAAAGCGAATAATATGAAGTCAAAGTTTTTCACGGTCTAAGCAGCCTTACCGACTCAACATAGAACTAAATTAAATCCATTATTTAAGGAAGATA
The DNA here is from genome assembly GCA_945861405.1 of Candidatus Methylobacter oryzae. Lineage (GTDB taxonomy): Bacteria > Pseudomonadota > Gammaproteobacteria > Methylococcales > Methylomonadaceae > Methylobacter_A > Methylobacter_A oryzae_A. Next base: position 21,005 of record CAMAUL010000018.1, read on the forward strand.
ACCATGAAAAAATCGCTATTTATAACCCACCTGATTGCGCTGGCACTTATTTATTCATCAGCATCTTACGCATCCGGGGGCGAAGGTCGCGGCCATGGCAAGGAGCACCGTAATCACCATCATTCCGAAGAAGCCAGATATTATCCTGAGCAGCCCCAACGTCAAAGCTATCAGGATCCGCGCTCTCACCAAGGTTTGGCTGGCGGCGTAGTAGGCAGCGTTTTGGGCTACGAAATTGGTAAAGGCGACCCTATTGCTACCGGATTGGGCGCAGCCGCAGGCTCTTTCCTCGGCAATGGAGTCGCAGGGAAACGTTAACACGATTGGATTTACAAGCTTGATTTTTGTTAACTCAATAACTAAATAACACGAGGGAACATCCCATGAAAAAATTGCTTTTTTTGATTCAATTAACGGTTGCAGTAACCCTGTTTTCACCGCTAACTTATGCGGATAGTGATTCGGGGCATCGTGGTTGGGGGCATCATCACCATCGTCACCATCGTCACCATCGTCATTACGACGATGACGACTATTATGTCCAGCCGCAAGTCAATTACTATTACCAACAACCGCCGGTTCGTTATTACCAACAACCTAGATATTCGAGCGATCCACGCTCTCACCAAGGCTTAGCCGGTGGTGTTATCGGTAGCGTATTCGGCTATGAACTGGGTGGTGGCGACCCACTTGCTACGGGGCTGGGTGCTGCGGCGGGGTCTTTCTTTGGCAATGAAGCAGGCGGAAATTACCCAGGGAGATGGTAATCCCAGCTGTGATTAACGTATCTACCCTTCAAAAAGTTGGGCTACGCTTAAAACCCAATCTACAGCGCTATTAAAATACAATGGAACGCAGATGAATCAGATAAAAAAATCTTATTTAATCCGCGTTCTATTATTTAAGCAACGTGTCCAATAATGTCAGCAGCTTGGGAATATCCAACGGCTTGGTTAAATAATCGGTAAAACCGGTAGCCAGGCCTTTTTTCACATCCCGCTCCATCGCGTTAGCGGAGATGGCGACCACCGGAATATCACAAGTAGCCGGATCTTCCCGTAAATAACGCAAGGCTTCAAAGCCGTTCATACCCGGCAAATTAATGTCGAGCAAAATAAGGTCGGGGTGATGCGCTTTTGCGATGTCCAGTCCCTGCTCGGCCGTGCGGGCATCAAGCAGCCGCAGACTGGTATGCGTGGAAATTATTTTTTGCACCAGACGCAAATTGGCCGGGTTATCTTCGATATAAAGCACAGTGTGCGCCGCAGCATACGTATTCTGCATCGTTTCAGCGGCGCTGGAAGCCGATGGCAGATAAACCTTTGCCTCAGCCGCAGGCAGCTCAACCCAAAAAGTACTGCCCTCACCGGCAACACTTTCCACACCGATAGTACCGTCCATCGCCTCGACCAATCGCTTGGACAACGCCAGCCCGATACCGGCACCCTCAATACCGTCATAGGCCGACTCTATACGTTCGAAAGGTTTAAACAAACGCGGCAACGCATCAGCCGCAATACCGCGTCCGCTGTCGCGCACAGAAATCCTGACCTTGCCCTCGGATACGAGTTGGCAAGTAATCCAGACACTACCCTTCTCGCGGTTATATTTGACCGCATTGGACAGCAGATTAAGTAGAATCTGGCGCAACCGTAGCCGGTCGGCCTGCACTGTACTAACGCCGTCCATATCCTGCTTCAACTCGACTTGGCGACCAAAAGTTAATGGCTGTAGCAATGCCATGCACTCCCCTATCAGCGACGGCACTTCAACTGGCTCCAACGACAGATCAATCCGACCAGTCTCGATGCGCGCCAAATCCAGCACCTCATTGATCAATTCCAGCAAGTGTTTTCCGCCATGGAGAATCTCGCGGACATTATCAGTCTGATCGGGAGTCAGCGCGGTCTCCTCATCGCTCTCCAATAATTGCGCAAAACCCATAATCGCATTCATAGGCGTACGCAGTTCGTGACTCATCCGCGATAAAAACTCGGACTTGGCATTATTGGCCCGATCCGCGTCTTCCTTCGCCTGTAGCAATAGCTCGGTGCGCTGTTGTACGCGTTGTTCGAGTTCTTCATTAAGGTCTTTAAGCGCCAGCTCTGTCTGTTTAAGCGCGGTCACATCCTGCACCGTACCGACCGAGCGGATCGGCTTGCCTTCGGCATCGAAATAGGATGCACAGCGTTCGGTCACGTGCTTGATCCGTCCGTCCGGCATTAACAGACGGTGGGTGATCTCGTACGGTTCCCGAGTCTGCAAAGATCGGCTGTAGGCCGTATTAACGGCATCGCGATCATCAGGATGTATCGCATTGAGAAACGCCTCATAAGTCGCGCCGAACCGATCCTTGTCGATTTCGAACAGATGGTAGGTTTCATCGGACCAAATCAATATATCGTCACTTAAGTTCAGCTCCCAACTGCCTATTTGAGCGATATGCTGAGCATCATTCAACTGCTCCATAGCCAACCGGATATCAGCGGTACGCTGCTCGATCTGTCGTTCAAGATCCGCATAATGAAATTGCATCTGTTCCGTCATGGTGTTGAAGGAAACAGCCAGTTGCTGGAATTCATCACACCCGACCATCGGGGCGCGGCGGTTCAAGTCTCCGCCTGCAATCCGTTCCGTGGCGGTTATCAACTGCCGAATCGGGGCTATCAGGGCACGGCCAAACAGCAGCGCGACCATGCCTGCAACCAACCACAAAAAACCCAACGCGATCAGGCTGATTTTTTGTAAGCGGTAAAGCGGCGCGAAAGCCTCAGAGGTATCCATCTTCACCACCATACCCCAGCGCAAAGCGGGCAGGTAACGCCAAGCGCCGATAATCTCCATGCCCGCATAGTCACGGGTAATGCCCTTGTCATGTCCGCCGACAAGAGCCGACTGCATGGGCTTGGCTACCTTGTCGCCCATCGGAACACGGTAACGGAAGGCCGCATCCGGAACTTGTCGCAATGCGCCGACATAAAGCACATCACTACCATCAAGTTGCGCCAAGACTGTTTCACCTGTCTTGCCCAAACCGGTGGTATCACTGGTGACGCTGGTGAGTTTATCCAAATCCATTTGCAGAGCCAGCGTACCGATTACCTTACCCTCCTTAAACATCGGTGCGACGATGAAAATGGCCGACTTGCCGACGGATGGCGCATAGGACTGGGCCTGCGTAATTTGTATATCAAGCAGTGCGATGGCTTCCCGATGAGCGTTGGCCAGGGCAGTGTCGCGATAAGGGCCGGTGTTAAGATTACTGCCCAAATCGGATTCATGCTGGATAGAAAACACCACATTGCCGACTGTGTCAGTGAGCAATAAATCGTAGTAACCCACACTCTCGAACAGGGTGCGAAAATAATCATGATAAACCTGTTCATTGGCTCGATAACGCGACGAGGCTATGCCCTGCCCGGCTTGTAGATCAGAGTGAGCTTGCAGGGTGTCGAGAGCAGCGAATGATTTCGCCAACAACCGCCCGTCGGTCAGGCGCTCGTTAACATAGGTGTTAATCTGATCCGCCTTTTTGTCGGCAAGGGAAGACAGGCTTTCCAATTCCGACTGCTGCAGGGTGCGATCAAAAGCCTGAATATAAAGCCAAGCCAGCCCCGCCAGCGGCAACGGCGAGAGCAGCAGAAAACCCAGCATCAGGCGCGGAATAATTCTGCCGAAGATCATGGTCGGCCTCCTTCCAGCAGGGCTTGCCACCCTTCGCGGGTGCGATAAATAGGCCAGGGAGTTGGCCGTAACGGTGCGCCGGAAGCAAACACCTGCTCGAACTGTCCATCGGGGCGCACTTTGCCTACCCGCATCATCTTCCATAAATGGCGGGTGTCCGCATCCACCGCCGCTATCCCGGAAGGACTCTTGATACTCTGCCGCAATAGAGCTGGATTGACCCGGCTCGGCTCACTAGAGTTCACATCCCGCACCGCCTGCGCCCACAACTTTACGCCCACATAAGCGGCTTCCGCCGGATCACTGATGACACGATCAGCGCCAAAACGAGCCTGATACGCGGTAGCAAAGCGATGATTCCCCTCCCCCGGCAAAGACTGAAAGTAACTCCATACTCCGTAATGCCGGGTAAGTTGTCCACCTCTCCAAGCCAGCATTCCGCTTTCTTCCACGCTGAAAGACACCAATGGCAGATCGCTCAACCCAGCCTTGACCAGCGCAGGAAAAAAGACGGCATTGCTGTCACCGTTGAGCGTGTTGAGCACTACGTCAGGCTTTTTCTGAGCAATATCCTTGATGATTGCTTCCACATCACTACTCCCCAAAGGCAGGTAACGTTCGCCGAGGATTTGCCCCCCGTAAGCGTTAATCAGGTCGGCTATGATGATATTAGCCGTGCGCGGGAAAATATAATCAGACCCCACCAGATAAACACGCTGTCCGAATTCCTGCGTAGCCCAGCGGGTACCCGGCACGATCTGCTGATTGGGTGCTGCGCCGGTATATATAATGTTGGCTGATTGCTCCATGCCTTCATACTGCACCGGATAAAACAACAAATGCCGGTGTTTTTCGACCACCGGTTTCACCGCCTTGCGGCAGGCTGATGTCCAGCAACCGAACAGGACACGGATCTGCTCTTGTTCAATCAAGCGTTCGGCTTCTTGGGTAAACACCTGCGGATCGGACTTGCCATCGGCCACTATCATTTCCACCGGTAGCCCGAGCAAGCCACCCTGAACATTGATTTCTTCGACCGCCAAGCGCACCGCATCCACCAGCGGTTTTTCGCTGACCGCCATGGTGCCGGTCAGCGAATGCAACACACCGATTTTGATAGGCGCTATTGCCGCAACGAAGGAATGTCGCCTGACCATTAACGCGACAATAATCAGGATAGCTGTTAACGCCAGCACTGTGATAATTTTAAGGCGGTTTTTCACAACTTATTCTTCCCCTGTTTAAGACGCGTGGAATGGGTACAACTCCAAGGGTGGAGGAGGTAGAGCACCAAAAGGAGGCGCTTTAGGCGACGCACGGAGCAGCGAAACAGTGTGCCGAAAGTTTATTCCCGACTTGGGCTGCTTGATATTTTTCCATAATGAGAATTACTGCTTATTAATAAAGCCTACCTCATTGCGGGGATAAATCTACATCATCCGCAAACTGACGCACTTGGTTGCGACCGCCGTCCTTGGCAACATAAAGCGCAGCATCTGCCGCCGCAAGCAGACTTTGCGCATCGGCGCACTGGTCGCTGGTAGCAACACCGGCACTCAGTGTGATGCTAAAGCTCTGTCCTTGATGAATAAATCGTATCTCGCTAAATCGCTGGCGAATGTCATTAAGCAGATGTATCGCATCTTCCGCAGTACATTCCGGCAAAACGATGGCGAACTCCTCTCCGCCATACCGACCGATGCTATCCTGCCGCCGCAGGCGCTGGCGCAGCAAATGCGCCAAGGTCTTAATAACCTGATCGCCCATGGGGTGCCCCCACGTGTCGTTGACGCGCTTAAAATGATCCATATCCACCATCGCCATCGCCATGACCGTGCCCTGCCGATGAGCACGTTCAAGTTCATGAGCCAGCCGATCTTTAATGCTGGAATGCTTAAGCAATCCAGTCAAACTATCCTGGCTCATCAAGTCACCGACCTTACGAGCCCGTGCCGCTCGCGCCCGCACTGTGGCAACCAGTCGCGCGTCCGAAATAGGCTTGGTCAGGAAATCGTCGCCGCCGTTATTTAGGGCTTTAATCTGTTCATTCAAATCGTCTTCCGCCGAAAGATAAACAATGGGTAAACCCATCCACATATCTTCGTAACGTATGGCGAGCGCCAAATCGGAACCCTTGCAGTCGGGCATGTACAAATCAATGATAAGCAGGTCGGGGTTCAAACTTTGCATCGCCGCCAGAGTTTCCTGCGGGCGGCAGACCTTTTCGACCAGCATTCCTGCGGCTTCCAGGGTCAGCCGGTAGTGTTCGGCCAAGACTTCATCATCGTCGACAATCAGCACCCGGAAAGGTGCGTGTTCGCGCTCCCGCAACAACATCTCTATGCGTCCAGCCAGAATAGAAATGTCTACGGGTTTAGCCAAAAATGCCCCGCCCCCGGCCTGAGCCGCCGCCAACCGAACCGAAAAATCCATTCGTTTCGTCAGAAAAACCGTCGGTAAACGGTAACCAAGCCGCTCAAACAACGAGGACAACGCCTCGGTACTATCGGCAGGAATCTGTCCCGATAACATGATATCCGCTATCAGCACATTAGGCGGATCGGCCCGTATTAAAAGCTCGGCTGCTGCAAAGTCCTTGCAATGGGTTACTTCATAACCGAACTGGCTCAGCCCTTTGCTCAATTCATCAGCAACCAGCTGGTCACCTTCGATCAGAATAATGCGAACAAATTCCCTCTGTCCGGACAGAGAAGATGCGGGGAGCTTTATTTCCGCAACTGCCGCGCCGGAAGCATCATTCATACTGATAGTTTGCTGCAATGCCGACAAGTCAGTTTTCCATGCCTCCCAAGCTACCAACTCCGGCGCTCCGCCGTCGAGCCAATTCTTTGCTGTCACTTCCAATACCCGCGCCTGTCGAGACAACTCGGGAAAACCGAATGTGCCGCCGGAACCGGCCAGTTTATGCAAACTGGCATGAAGTTCCGCCAGAATTGCCGGGGCAATATCCGTCCCCTGCCCTGAAACACGACGAACTAATTCGTCCAAAGTGTTAGCCAAGCGTTCAGTATACTGCCCGCGTAAAGCGGCAAACTGGGCACCGAAATCGGCAGAATCAGTCATGCCTTGCTATCCCAACAGGCCGCCACCTGAGCCGCCAGCGTCATCGGATCGAAGGGTTTGGCTATAACGTTCAGTGCTCCCAAGGCTTGATACTGCGCGACTTCCGACGGCTGCACCTTTGCGGTAAGAAAAATCACCGGAATCGTTGCTGTAGCAGGGTCGGTACGCAGGTTTTGCAGTGTAGTCAGTCCATCCATGCCCGGCATCATCACATCGAGCAGGATTAAATCCGGAGCAAAGCCGCCCACTTTGTCCAAAGCCTCCTGCCCTCCGCTACAGATCATCACCTGGTAGCCGCCGACCATTTCCAGCGCCAGTTTAGCCACGGCCTGAATGTCCGGTTCGTCTTCCACGTACAGTATGCGTTTCAGGCTCATAGAATTGTTTTCCCTTTGCTTAAAGCATTACCGGCAAGCAGGCGCTTGAGGGTGTCGAGTAAATTCTGATTGGGAATACGCGTCTTGACCAACGCTGACTGCACGATGTCTTGTTGCTGTTGAGTCATTTCAGAGCCGGACAACACAATCACCGGCGGCTCAGGGTTTAGCCGCTTCAATTCCGTCAATAGCTCCCAGCCCCAACCGTCGGGCAAACCAATGTCCAGTACCACCAGACTATATCGCTCCAGTGCCAAATTGGCACGCGCTTCGGCCAGATTATTGGCGACATCAAAATCGGCGACATCGCGGCCGATGGTCGCGACAATCTGATGCAGGTCAACATCATCTTCTACATGCAACACCCGTGGTTTACAAGCCGACTGTGTCGGCACACCGCTACGCTGCTCCATGCATCGCTCTACCTCCTGCATCCGTGCAGTCGTCGGCAGGGCGCGGCGCACCGCAGCGGTTAATCGCGATTCCTCAAACGGTTTTTCGATCCAATCGATAGCATTGAACTCACTATTGATAACAAGCTTGCCGTCCTCAATAAAAGCCGACACCACGATGATAGGCAGCGCCTCAGTCTCGGTTTGGCTGCGAATCCGCCGAATGAGCGCTGCACCGCCTTGATCCGGCAACATCTGATCCAAAGTCATCGCTGCGTATTCGTTATGGGCAAGATAATTAAGGGCGACTTCGCCGTTAGCGGCCACATCCACGTGGTAGCCGACGCGATTCAGCATCATCGACAACAGTGTCGCAATATCCGGGTCATCCTCCACCACCAGTAGGCGCACCGCTCCCAGAATAAACGTGTTGGCTGGTTGCTGCGTGATTTCCTGTGTCCGACAAACCGGCAGTTGAAAGTAAAAACGCGCACCCTGCCCTTCCTCAGAATCGAAACCTATCAGCCCGCTCATGCGCTCGATAAATTCCTTGCTGATGGCTAGTCCCAGCCCCGTGCCGCCTTTTTGCCGGGTATCCGATGAATCCGCCTGGGAAAATTTCTGGAAAATGCGACTGCGAAATTCAGCGGAAATGCCGGGGCCGTGGTCGATGACTTCGACCTGAACCGCATTTTTGTGTTGCCGCACGGCGACTTCAACTTGGGCGCCGGGAGGGGAAAACTTGGCTGCATTGGAGAGAAAATTGGTTAATACCTGTTGCAGCCGTCCGCTATCAACCCGCACCTGCATATCATCGGCTCGTTCGGTCAGCTCGAAATTCACCTGATATTGCTCGCCGTAGGCGCGGACAGCCTCCAACGTTTGTTCCACCAGCGGCATCAGCGGTTGCGTTTGTAAATCGAGATGCATTTTACCGGCCGCAAGTTTTTCCATGTCCAGCAAATCGTTGATCAGCAAGGCCAAGCGCTTGCTGTTCTTATAGGCAATATCGAGCATCACTTTCGCCTGCTCCGGCACCTCGCCCAAAGCGCCGCCGACGACCAAACCCAGCGCACCGGTAATAGAGGTGAGCGGCGTACGCAGTTCGTGACTCACGGTGGAGACAAACTCGGTCTTCATCAGCTCCACCCGTTTGCGTTCGGTGATGTCGCGCACCAAACCGATAAACAACGGCTGTCCGTTGTGAGTGCTCCGCGACACGGCGAGATCCATCGGAAAGATGCTGCCGTCCTTGCGCCGTCCTTCCACCTCACGACCAATGCCGATAATATGCTGTATGCCGGTCGCATGATAATTTTCGAGATAATCATCGTGTTCGCTGTGGTACGGCTCGGGCATCAGCATATTGACGTTTCTGCCGATAATTTCGTCCGCCGTATAACCGAAGATAGTTTCCGCCGCGCGATTAAACGATTGAACAATCCCCCTGTTATCGATGATAATAATGCCGTCGATAACATTATCGAGTATGGCCTGAGTAAACAGGACGTTCTCTTTTAGGGATTGAACCAGATTAATCACATTCAACTCTCAGGCTCGGAAAACCGCTCACGAATCTTAAGAATTTCAGGTAGTTGCATCAAAAACACATCGACCAGATCGGGATCAAAATGGGTGCCGCGATTTTCCCTGATCAGGTCAATGGCCACCTCAACCGTCCACGCCTTTTTGTAGGGTCGCTCCGAAGTCAAGGCATCGAACACATCAGCCAACGCCGCAATACGTCCGGCCAACGGAATTGCCTCGCCGGATAACCCGTTAGGATAACCGCTGCCATCCCATTTTTCATGATGGCTAAGCGCAATTTCGCCGGCACACCTCATCAAGTCGGAATCGTCGCCTTCGAGAATGTTGGCGCCAATGGCGGAATGAGTCTTCATGATTTCCCATTCTTCGGGTTCGAACTTGCCGGGCTTAAGCAGAATATGATCCGGGATGCCGATCTTGCCGATGTCATGCATCGGACTGGCGTGCAGCATTAATTCGCAATCGTCCTCGTTCCAGCCGATTGATTTTGCTAACAAGGCCGAAATATGACTCATACGCAGAATATGATTGCCGGTTTCGTTATCGCGATATTCGGCGGCACGGCCCAGACGCTGCACGACCTGTAACCGGGTGCGGCGCAGCTCGTCGGTACGTGTCTGCACCATTTCATCCAGCACGTCTTTCTGCTCATAAACCAGACGATGCGCCAATTGTGCGTCGAGCATGTTGCGTACCCGCGCCAGCAGTTCGTTTCGATCAAACGGCTTGGTGATGAAATCGCGCGCACCGCCATTAAGCGCGCGCAACAAAAAATCCTGCCCATGCTGTGCGGTGAGTATTAACACGGGCGGAAGTATCGGATCATCAAGCGCTTTCAGCTGCTCCATCACGCCGAAGCCGTCCAGATGAGGCATATTGATGTCCAGTAAAATCAGGTCGGTGCGTTGCTGCTGGTAAACCTCCAGCACCTGTCTTGGATCCTGTACCAATACCAGATTGGTGTAGCCTTGAGCGGACAGCATTTTATCCAGCAGTTTCAGGTTTACCGGCTCGTCATCCACAATCAGAATACGGGCGGCTTCCTTCTTGTATAGAGTGGTTGTAGTCATATTAATCATTTCATGAGGCTAACGTGATTGTAGATTAACGCACTCGTTTTTCAAATTTCGGTACTGGTTTTGATCGGCCTCATGAGCCAACCTACATCCCAAAAAAAATGTAGCCCGTGATAGCCGCCACGCAAATCACAACCAATTTTATTTTATTGAACAACGACTGCTCCCGCCAATAAAACAGCACACTGGCTTTCTTCCGTGACCAGTAGGCGATCTGGTTTTTCTTACACCGCCTATAAAAAGGCGGCACTGCCCGACACAGCCGATAGATTCCATAAAAAGCAAATGACGCTATGATATAAAAAACGATAACCTGAGTTTGATGCAGGTCGGTTTCAAAAAGATGCTCGACGAGTTTATCCAGATTTAACTCGATAAACTCAAAGGCCAGATGGCAGAACTCAAGGAATAGCACAAACAGATGGTGTAACAAATCGATCAATAAACCAAATACCACATCAGGCATAGCGATAACGGTAAGAATAGCGGCCAGGACAAATCCTTTAACCACGGTTTGTTGCATTTTCTTTTTGTCCACGTACTTGCTCAACAACTCCTGATCCTGACCTTTCAAGCTGACGAAATGCGCGCCAACTAAATAAGGATGGTGAGTTTCATATGGATTGCTATTTTTGCAATAAACGACCTTGCAGTATGCCACGATGGACGCCAAGCTGGACAACAGCAATAGCCTGATTACCAGATAATCGCCTTCTTTAAACGCCTCGTCACAACTAAAAGCCATGCCGCTGGCACTGATGTTAACGTTAAGCGTGTCATCTTCGTCAAACTGCATCTCCTCCGGCAGTTCTTTATCCAGCCTTGGTTTAGGCAAGGTCGAATCCTGGGATGCTTTTTCAAGTTCTGCAGGCAATAAAAAATCATTAGAAACATTGTCGAAAGCGGGATACGGTTCGGTCAGCCGATTTTCATCTATTTTTTGGTAAAACAGATTAACTTGTTCGTAAATTCGAAAAGAAACCCTACGATTATTATTTTTCGTCATGTTGACCTTATCCATAATCTACAACCTCTAAACCATTTATTGCTAGGATTTGATTATACTTATATAACTACTCAGCACCATCAGAATACAATGGAACGCAGATGACGCAGATAGTTATGATTGAATAAGATTTTTTAGTAATTTATGAATATTAAAATTATCTGCGTTCATCATATTCATCCGCGTCGCCTAGAGGCGCCTACTTTTGGCATCTGCGTTCCATTTTTTGAATACCGGTTAACAACACTTTTCTTTTAGCCTACCCATACTCTGGCGTTTCTAAACAACCTCATCCACGCGCCATATTCATCCCAATCATCCGGGCGCCATGAATTCTGCACGGCTCTAAAACAGCGCTCGGGGTGCGGCATCATAATGGTAAACCGCCCGTCCGTCGTGGTCAGCCCGGTAATACCGAACGGCGATCCGTTGGGGTTGGCCGGAAATTCCGTAGTCAATTCGCCATAGTTATCGACATAACACAAAGCCACCGCACCCGCTTCCAGCGCCACTGCCGGGTCTGCGGCAAATTCTGCGCGTCCTTCGCCATGCGCAATGGCAACCGGCATTCGGGAACCTTCCATACCGGCAAACAGGATTGATGGCGATTTTTGCACTTCAACCAACGCCACCCGCGCTTCGAATTGTTCCGAGGTGTTGCGCATAAAACGCGGCCAATGTTCAGCTCCGGGAATGATGTCTTTTAATCCCGACATCATCTGGCAACCGTTACAAACGCCCAAGCCAAAAGTATCGGGTCGCTGGAAAAATGCGGCAAATTCATCCCGGCAGCGTGGATTGAACAGGATCGATTTTGCCCAGCCGCCGCCAGCACCCAATACATCGCCATAAGAAAACCCACCGCAAGCCACCAGACCGGTGAAATCGGCCAAGCTCACCCGTCCGTGAATAATATCGCTCATGTGCACGTCGATGCTGGTGAACCCGGCGCGGTCAAATGCCGCCGCCATTTCCACATGGCCGTTAACGCCCTGCTCACGAAGTATAGCTACTTTCGGTCTTGCTGCATTTTTAAACAACGCCGTCACGTCGTCGTTGACATCGAAGGTCAACTCAACATTCAAGCCCGGATCCTCATCGTCGGCGATACGTTCGAACTGTTGCAGGGCGCATTCCGGGTTATCGCGCAAAGCTTGCATCTTGTAGCTGAGTTCGGACCAGACGCTTTGCAATTCGGCTCGTCCGGCGGAATAAATAACCTCGCCCGAATGGCGGATATTCAATTGCGGTTCGTCCATGACCTTGCCGATCACATAAGTGCAATCAATCAAACCCGATTGTTTCAGCTGTTCCACAACATCCTTGCTATCGCTCTGGCGCACTTGCAATACCGCGCCCAGCTCCTCGTTAAACAATGCCGCCAGCACATCATCGCCCAGGCTGTCGAGAGTCAGGGTTACGCCCAGTCTTCCGGCGAACATCATTTCCGCCACCGTCGCCAGCAGGCCGCCGTCGGAGCGGTCATGGTAGCTGAGCAGTTTATCTTGGGAGTTCAACGTTTGTATGCTATCAAAGAAAGCTTTCAACAAACTTGCTTGATCCAGGTCGGGGCAATCATCGCCGAGCTGGTTGTAGACTTGGGCCAACACCGAACCGCCCAAACGGTTTTTACCGGCACCCAGATCGATCAGGATCAACGCGCTGTCTTCATCCGGCACACAGCGCAGTTGCGGGGTCAGGGTAAGGCCAATATCGTTAACCGGTGCAAACGCGGTAATCACCAGCGACAACGGCGAGGTCATGGTTTTGTTATCCCACACGGTTTTCATCGACAGGGAATCCTTGCCGACCGGTATCGCGATGCCCAATGCCGGGCACAATTCCATGCCCACCGCTTTAACCGTATCAAACAATGCCGCGTCTTCGCCCTGATAACCGGCAGCGGCCATCCAGTTGGCTGACAGTTTGATTTTTTTCAGCGAATCGATGCTGGCGGCGGCGATATTGGTAATGGCCTCGCCTATCGCCATGCGGCCGGATGCCGGGGCGTCGATAACCGCAATCGGCGAGCGCTCGCCCATCGCCATCGCCTCGCCGGTCACAGAATAAAAGCCCACTGCGGTAACCGCAACATCGGCCACCGGCGTTTGCCAGGGGCCAACCATTTGATCGCGCGCCACCAGACCGGTGACCGAACGGTCGCCGATATGAATCAAAAAGCTTTGATCGGCGACGGCCGGAAATGCCAACACGCGCTTGACCGCCTCGGCCAGCGTGATGCCGCTGACATCCAGCGCTTTGGTTTTGGGTTGGACATGCTCGACATTGCGGTGCAACTTCGGGGACTTGCCGAACAATACCGACATCGGAATATCGACCGGCTTGTCGCCCAGCAATTCGTCGTTCAGCGTTAAATGCTCTTCGTCGGTCGCCTCGCCGATCACCGCAAACAGGCAATGCTCGCGTTCGCAAAAAGCAGTGAACAATTCCAGCGATTCGGGTTTAATCGCTACCACATAACGTTCCTGCGCTTCGTTGCACCAGATTTGCATCGGCGACATGCCACTATCGGCATTGTTTACCTTGCGCAATTCGAAGCGTCCGCCCCGGTCGCAGTCGTGGATGATTTCCGGTACCGCGTTGGACAAGCCGCCCGCGCCTATATCGTGGATCGACACTATCGGTGTCTCGTGTCCCATCGCATTGCAATGGTTGATGACTTCCTGGCAACGGCGCTCCATCTCTGGATTTTCCCGTTGCACCGAGGCAAAATCCAGGTCTTCAGAACCTTCGCCGGAAGCCTGCGATGAAGCGGCGCTGCCGCCCAAGCCAATCAACATCGCAGGGCCGCCCAGGATGATAATCAACGAACCGGCCGGGATCGGGTGCTTATCGACCAGCATAGGGCGAATGTTGCCCAAACCGCCTGCAATCATGATCGGTTTGTGATAGCCCCTAAATTCATTGTCCTTGCCGGGAACCGCCTGCTCGAAGCTGCGGAAATAACCGGTCAGATTGGGCCTGCCGAATTCGTTATTAAACGCCGCGCCTCCCAGCGGGCCTTCCAACATGATGGTCAACGCCGAGGCGATGCGTTCCGGCTTGCCGTTATCGGCCTCCCAGGGTTGGGGGAAGCCGGGGATTTTCAAATGGGAAACGGAAAAACCGGTTAATCCGGCTTTAGGCGCAGAGCCTCGGCCAGTTGCTCCTTCGTCGCGGATTTCGCCGCCGGAACCGGTTGCCGCGCCCGGATAAGGCGAAATCGCGGTAGGATGATTATGCGTTTCCACCTTCATCAGCAAATGCGCGTCTTCTTCGACATAGCCGTATTCGTAGGTTAATGGATTGCGGATAAAAACCTGGGCGCTCGAACCGACCATGACCGAAGCGTTATCGCTGTATGCGGACAAGATGCCTTCCGGGCTTTTTGCTGCGGTATTGCGGATCATTTTGAACAAGGATTGCGCCTGTTCTACGCCGTCTATCGTCCAGTCGGCGTTAAAAATCTTGTGCCGACAATGCTCGGAATTGGCCTGGGCAAACATCATCAATTCGACATCAGTCGGATTCCTGCCCAAGGCTTGAAAGCTCTCGGTCAGATAATCGATTTCATCATCGGACAAGGCCAGACCCAGTTCGGTATTGGCGCTAACCAGCGCGTCACGGCCCTGGGTAATAATCTCGACAGTCAATAACGGTTTGGGCTGATGCAGAGCAAACAGTTCGGGCTCGATGTCGCCGTCCAAAACGGTTTGGGTCATACGGTCATGCAATAACGCTTTTATCGATGCTGATGACGGAGTATAGCCATCCAATATGTATTCTATGCCACGTTCGATGCGTTTAACCTCGAATAATCCGCAACGCCGGGCAATCTCGGTCGCCTTGCTAGACCAGGGCGAAATCGTGCCTGAGCGCGGCACAACCAGCAAACGCATCCCCGAAAGACTTACACCTGTTGGCGCAGAACCATAAGACAATAACTGCTTTAGAATATCGGACTGACTGTCATTCAAGTCATGATCAATATCCACAAAATGAATAAATCGCGCCGAGACGGCCTTGATAGCGGGTTCTATAGACTGAAGTTCAGTCAGTAGCTTGTTAATACGAAAGTCGGAAAGCGCGGAAGTTCCAGAGATTTTTAACATGGGTAAAGAAGGTACAAGGTAAAAAGGCGCAAGGTTCAGGGAGCGCGATGCAAGTTTCGGTTTTTAGCCTTTTACCTTGCACCTTGCACCTTTTACCTCATTAAATCACTTTGCCAAATCGGACTTAATAGTGTCATGCAGCAGCATCAACAAACTTAAACTTCCCGCGTTAGCCACCGGTTTTTGGTCTTTGTCCATGACAATAACCTCGGTCTGTTGGTTATTTTCCACCAATTTGAGGACATACTCTTGCTCGTTGAGGTCAAATCCTTGGAAGAAAAAGCTGACCTCGTCCATAATCGACCCGTCTTCCACTTCCTGTTTATCCGGGTCATACTGGACATTAAACAGCTTTTCCTCCTGATTGCGATTGGTCACCTCAATAGACTTTCGGCTTAATGCTTTACCAACCATACGCCATGCTCTTGCCGACGATGCGCCGATACGCAAACGCTTGGTTCCTTCGTCTGCGTCAACCAGTTCGACCTGAATAAGTTTCCGCTCTATCTCTGGAGCTGCGTATGAAATACCTCCCTGTATTTCCCCCTTCGGGCCAGTCGATGGCTGTTCAAATTCGCTCCCGGCGGATTTGTCAGGTTGCGGAGCAGTAGTCGCTTCAGGGGCCGGAGCGGCATCGCCCGTTTCGGCAGTCGGCGCGGAATCTGTCTTTTGAGTAGCCGGGGCGGCTTGAGCGCTGGCAATTGAATCGCCCGCAAGGTCTGTCGGCAACACCAGCGGCGGAATTTCAGTGGTAAACTGATAATCTTTTTCCTTGTCCGGAAATAAATTTTTTATATATGTGCAGGCTGATACATTGATCAAAACAGCAACGATAATGAGCGATCTGATTTTAATTTTCATAATGAGTAGATAGTGAAAAGTAGGTAGTGGGCAAGGCGTGTGTCTACAGTTGTTTTTCCACTACCCATTTCCTACTAGCCACTTTACGAGTTAAATAACTTCGGCCTGACGCATTGCATCACGCACCGCATCAAAGCAATCTTCGGTCAACCAGGTCAATGGCAAGCGTATGCCCTTGCCCATTAGACCCATTTCCGCAACCGCCCATTTAACCGGGATCGGGTTGGATTGGATAAACAGCTTATCGTGTAATGCGGCCAGTTTTTTGTCGATGGCTAACGCAGTTCCAGCATCGCCCGCCATCGCCGCCATAATCATTTCATGCACCAGTTTTGGCGCGACATTACCCGTTACGGTGATGCTGCCGTTGCCGCCCAGCAGGCAGAACTCGCGGCTAGTCGCATCGTCGCCGGTATAAATCGCAAAATCGTCGCCGGTCAGATCGCGGATTTTTTTGACCCTGGACAAATCGCCGGTCGCCTCTTTAACGCCGACGATATTTTTGATATGAGACAAACGACCCACGGTTTCCGGCAGCATGTCGCAAGCGGTGCGCCCCGGCACATTATATAAAATCTGGGGAATATCGACCGCGTCGCCAATGGCCTTATGATGCAGATACAAACCTTCCTGAGTCGGCTTGTTGTAATAGGGAGTCACGATCAAACAGGCATCGGCACCGGCTTCTTTGGCCAGACGGGTCAGGTTGATCGCTTCGGTCGTCGAGTTTGCGCCGGTTCCGGCAATCACCGGTATTCTGCCGCCGACAAAATCGACAATCGCCTTGATTACAGCGCAGTGCTCATGCTCATCCAGCGTCGCCGACTCGCCTGTGGTGCCGACGGCAACCAAGGCATCGGTTCCCTCGGCTATATGAAATTCAACCAGCCTTTTTAAGCCCTCCATATCCACCGCACCGCGTTCATCCATCGGTGTGACTAAAGCGACGATACTACCTTGAATCATGAAATCTCTCGATCAGAATTAATGCTGTTACAAAATTGCCGCCATTATAACAAGCAAATAACTTTGTAGGGATGGATTTAAACGGATTTTTAAAGCCCCACCAAGTTCATTATGCGCTTTTAAATCAGCGTTTTCTCTTAGTTACAAGGTTCTTTCTGTTGTAAGTAGCGTCGCAATAAATCCAGCGCCAGCAACGCCGCCTGATTTTGTTTGCGTTCGATAGGGCCTGCCACCGATCCGTTGGTTTGAAAAAATCCATCTTTAGTCCGCAGCGTATTATATAAAGTAATGGCTTTGTCTTTATCGTGAAAGGTTGGTTTGTCCCCTGAGTAGAGCTGAACCAGCACCAGATCGGCGGTGCCTGTCTTGTGTATTTCGCTGGCGATGGCCTGTGCGGTTGCCGGTAAATCATTGGTATTGACGGTGACCGCGAGCTTTTGACACAGCCGTTGCAAGGATTGCTCGTAGCAGGTTTCCAGCAGCCAGTCTTTGCCTATGCACTTGGCCGCAAGCAAACCCTGGCTGGCGGTTTCCACAACAGCCAGCGTATGTTTCCCTGCCGTCATCAACTGATCGACGGTAAACACCAAGTCGCCGCTGGCCTGCCCCAAGCCGCCAATCGCAAACACATTGTCGCCCAACTCTGCGGCAACCTGTTCGACCAACGCGGCCAAGGCGGCTTCCGGATAATCCTGCGGAAACAACAACTTGGTTTGCACATCGTCCGGGCCAGCCCGAAAACCCAGCTGCACTTGAGGCGGAATTTCAATCGCACCAATCCGCTGCTGTATGGCCGACTCGCCCAGGCCAAACGTCCTGAGGGTAATTAATTTGTCAGGCCACAATACAAACCGACTTGCCAGCGTCGGCTGGATCGATTCCAGAAACAAATGGCGCATTTCGGTAGGCACGCCCGGCGCAAACGCAAACCAGCAGCGCCCGGCTTGCAGGGAAAAGCCCGGCGCGGTACCCCAGCCATTGTCGATACGTACCGCCCCCTTCGGAAACATCGCCTGCTTGCGGTTCGATTCGGGCATGATCCGGTTCCTGAGCGTAAAAAAACGCTGAATCTGCCCGAAGGCAACGGCGTCGAATTCCAGCGGCAGGCCGAACGCGTTGGCAACCGCCTCGGCGGTCAAATCATCGCTGGTCGGCCCGAGTCCGCCGGTGCAAATGCAGCAATCTGCACGGCTTGATATTTCCTTAAGCAAGGCGACCAGATCATCGAGTTTGTCGCCCACGGCGGTATGACGGGTTACGGTAAAACCCATGTTGACAACCCGCTCAGACAACCAAGCCGCATTAGTATCGACGGTTTGCCCGGTAACGACTTCTTCGCCTTGGGAGAATATTTCCAGGGTTGGGTTCATGGTAAAAAGCAAAGTTATTAAGTTTAATTCCGTTATAGTCTGCTGAAGCATTTTAAATTACAACTTAGGGACATGCATAAAATAACTTGAGCCTCACTTTACCATGCAAGTTTTTAAAGACAATTAGCGACTCGCCTGTCAAAATCAAATTACCAATTCATCACCAAACGGAACCGATATGCTATGAAGCTGCAACATGTTGATATACATAACGCTATTACCGCATTAACTTGTGCGCTGGATTTGGTGGGCGTTGACGAAGTCAGGCACGGCAAGCGGGTGGCGGTCATGGCCAGGGCTATTGCCCAGCACCTTAAATGGCCGGAGCTTGAGTGCCTGTCCATCCTTTACTCAGGCATGCTGCATGATTGCGGAGTTTCCAGAATCCATGAACACCACCGAATCACAGAAACACTGGAATGGGACGGTGCAGAGGATCATTGCATCCGCGGGGCCGATTATTTGTCTGCCTGTCCGCCGGTGGCGTACTTGTCCACCGAGATTCGCTACCATCATACCCGCTGGGAAAAACTGCTGGAGACGCCTATCGATCATCACATTCGCTTGCGCGCCAATCTGCTGTTTCTGGCGGATCGTATCGATATGCTGCAAACAGATTTCCTGAACAGCGGCCAGATCCTGACCGAGTATCCGGCGATTATCGCGCGAATCAAAACGCTGTCCGGCGTATTGTTTGCGCCGGAGTTGGTGGACGCCTTTGCCGAAATCGCCGATGTCGAGGCTTTTTGGCTGGCAATGGAACCCGAATATCTGGATGAAGATTTACGCAGCATCGGCAGCCAAATTCCAACGACGCTGCTCGATATTCCGGCACTCAAAGAGCTGGCGCGGCTGTTTTCGCGAGTGGTGGACGCCAAATCCCCGTACACCGATGACCACTCGCAGCGGGTAGCACATATCGCCCGGCAATTGGCTATCGATTTCGGCATTGAAGGCTACGAACTGGAGCAGGTTGAAATCGCCGGACTGTTGCACGACATCGGCAAATTGCGGGTATCGGAAGACATCATCGACAAACCGGGCAGCCTGACGCCTGAGGAACGGGCCACCATGCACCGCCATAGCTACGATACCTTCCGTATCCTGCAACGCGTGTTCGACGACTCAAAGATTCCGGTATGGGCCGGATTCCACCATGAGACCTTGCTCGGCGACGGTTATCCTTTTAAAAACGGCAACAAGGAACTGGATCTGGAATGCCGCATTATCACCGTCGCCGATATTTTCCAGGCATTAGCGCAAGAAAGGCCTTATCGCCATACCATGAGTCTTGAGTATATTCTCAACGATTTACAGTCGCGCGTTGCAAGCGGCCATCTCGATGCAAAAGTGGTTGCTAAATTGACCGATAATGCCGAACTCTATTACCGACTGGCTGTGGCTTGATCCACTGTCTTTTAGGAGGCGATAAGGATAAATACTCGACATCAAAATGTAAATCGGGCATAAACATCATGCTCGATCTACAAGACTGAAATATAGAAAAGAGGCCATCACATTGAGTTACAGCCTCCAAAATTTCTATATTACATCGATAGCTGATTGAGCAAAAACGCTTTAACTTCCTGCCGCCTTATTTCCGATGGATGTTTGGGGCAGTTTTGCCAACCATGTATCAAACTGGAATGAGTCCCTGACGGAATCTCGCATAGAAGCTTACCGTCATCGTCTTTCACGGTATATTCGGCTTTGGTAATTTGCCGACACAAAAAACCAGAACCTAACTCCCGTTTCAGATATTCGTATTTTTCAATCGGGGCAGTGGTGTCCAAAGCAAAACGGGTGCCGTAGGCCTTTGCAGGCAATAATGACCTTATTGGTGGATACTTGATTGGATTAGGATTAAGTCGCTGCTTTGCCAGTTCCCACTCTGAATCTGAGATTGCCAAGTCTTGCTCACCGCCAAACCCAAGCTTTGTCCGCATAGGTAATGTTGGCTGAGCCAGCACAATCCGGGTTACCCGAGGATTATCCAGCAATGCCAACGGCAATGCACCGGTAAGGCAATTACCGATAATGCCGATATTCTGCTGGGGATGGCTTTTGGCAATTTCCGCCACAAACTTGCGTAACCATTGGGTTATCAATGTGCTTCCACCGAGTTTAGGCTGCGGCTCCCATTCCTGCGCCCAAATATAGTCCCAAAAACCACTCGGTAAACTGTCACGATACACTTCCCCCATCAACAGCGGTACATAGACGGTAAAATCTTTCGTCAAGGTTACTGCATAATCGATGGTTTTTGTTTCCAGCCCTGGCATTTCGTGCAGCAAGATTACGGGCGGTTTACTTTTATCCTCCCCACATATCAGGTAATCATGCTTAAGCTCAACGGATTCATCAAAAGTTTTAAAGTTCTTTTGGACATCCTGCGTGGTTAACACCGCCGCATCACCTGGACTAGTCGGCACCCGCTTGCAGATAATAGCATGTTGCGGTTCCAATTCTTGCTTGATGACAAGGGATCCACAGCCGCTAAGTAAACCAACCAGCAATAAACATTGAATTAAGGCTTTCATTTTCCGCTCTCCTTAGAAGAACAGATAACCCCGTATTTCTGCATTTCTTTTGGATTTAATTCACACAGTTCTTTCTCAAAGTCGGTTTTGGTGAAGTTCAACATAAAATTGAATGTGTAATCGCGTTTCTCCAAACGTTGACACTCTTCCGATACATTCCAGCAGTTGTCGGCATCAGGTATTCCGGTTTCGCGCAGATCACTGTGTGCACCGACAGGAGGCATTTTTGAGTCATAAACTTTACTGGCATCGAAGGAATAAAATTTCTCCCGTAGCCAAAGCAGTTTTTCTGGTTCGAAGTCAGATTTAAAACCAGCCTGAGTCAGAGAGGGTTTAGAGTTGAAACGACAAAAAGTTTCAGGGTCGATATTAGGCGCAAATGGCGTGAATTCAGAAAGAGATCGTCCTTGGCTCTTTAAATCGATATTTTTAAGTTGCTCATCACTGTAGCCTTCTTTTTGACATGACCCCTTGTCTGATGGATCACAGTAATAATCAGCTAAGCCCGACAAATTAGCTTGTGCCCACCTCCCTTCTGCTAAATGATTTAAACCGGTTTTCCCTAATCCTGATCTAGAAAGCCGAAATGCGCCTTGCTCAGCCTCATCCCGCTGAAAAACTAATGGGCTATTTAAACTTAAACCTTGCGTTGGGTTTCCAAACATTCGTGTTAGTTTGATCGGTAGAAAGAAATCCACACTATTTGCCAAGTTCTTGCCAAGACTTTTAAAGCTCAGTTCCGAATCGGATTCAGGGGAAAACCAGCCGTCGAGAGTACCGGTTCGGATATGGTGCATAAAATCAAAGGGAAGATTGGTTACCGTATGAAATGCATAACCTAATTGGCTTTCAACAACACCTTCACCAAGCCCCATTACTCCACTTACCCCTTGAAACATTTTAAAAAAAGGATACGTTACAATCCCTGCTGGATAATTATGAGTGAAATCAGCAAAATATTGATCTACACCATTAGCATTTTGCTGAAACCATTGGCTCAATTGGCCGTTGAGCATCAACTCTCTTAAAACAAATAGGCCTCCATTGGCGTAGTCGTTATTGGTGTAAACGATAGCTTTGCGCGGTATAAACTTCAAAGTCTCTGTTGGTGATGAATGGAACTGATCTACAGGGTAGGATAATTCTCCTGGGTGGAAAGCCGGATTAAAAAGCACCAACGAATCAATCGGTGTTAATCGAGTATTTTTATACCATTCGTTTAACAAAACTGGGGGACTGGCATCTCTATGACCCAATACCTCAGTCCCCAAGAAATAATGTCCCGTTTTAGGTGAAATAGCTAATTCATGCAATTTCTTCCAATCCGGCTCATGGTCTTCCAGAAGCCAGCGCCTTAGTGCCTCCATTCCAGCCAGTGCCACAAGTTTAGCACCATAGCTATGGCCTACCAGATGCAATTTTGTTTGTGCTAAAGGAACACAGACGTCATCGGCAGGGCTAAACGGGTCTGGTTTGTTACAAGGAGTTTTTTCTAAGGCTTGTTTATCCTCTTTCTTTTGCTGAATCAATTTGTAAATGAGTGCCGACAGAGGTAAATCTTCACCCATCGTAGAATCGGCATCTTCAATTAAATTACTGTCCTGATAACCATAAGCCTGATCCCCCCAATCTTTTCCAATATAATAGTTTGGATTATGTGTGCCGAGCGCGTTCATAGAGGCATTTAAGCTTTCTTTCCATACCGTAAATATGTGCAGCGGAATTTTATCAACAACATTGGTCAACGGTTCTACAGCAGAATCCATACCGAAAGGCAACACCGCTTTCACCAAATCAGTAGTCGGGCGCGTGGTGGATGTCCAGGTAACAAAAATAAAATAAGGTTGGAAACAACTATTCGATACATCATTATTGTGCATGACCGAAGGTTTACAACGATCCTGGTTGGCCAATGAGTTTTTTTGCTTTTCCACGAAGGCGTCTATTCGCTCCATGTAACTATGGTAATTAGCGATAGCCACCGGCAAGGTGTAATTCCAACCGTGGGAAACTAAATAAATGTCACTGATAGCCGGTTTATCAAGAGATTTGCGCCATTTCATTTCAGTAAGCAGCTCTTCAACCGGATGGGTCAGTAATCGATGCTCACCGTTGTAAATAGCAAAGCTGTAATTGTGACCGCGCACTACATAGGAATTTTCCTTATGCGGCATGTATTTGTGATTTTGATCTGTTGCACAACCGCTAAGTAATATCAGTATGGTTAGGTAAGCCGTTAGCATCTTCAGTTGCTTATGGGAGTTCATGTTTGCCCCTTCTTATTGTTTTGATAATTTATTGGAAGCTGTTTTATTTCGTTGGCACATCAAAATCCAGCCTATTTTTAGTTACACCGTTCAAAGTGGCTAAATTTTGATACCTTGCGACAAATTGTTATCTTCGTCTATCCTGTAAAAGCCGCTTCACGCTATACTCACAGGCTTCCAACGTTTAAAAGTGCCGATGAAATGCTTATTTGCTGTCCAGGGCTTTACTGCCTATGGCGACAGTTCTCAGTTCATTAAGCTTCGCCGATACTGAATAGTTAATCCCCGTAGCATTGTCCTTGAGTTTGTCCGATAACTTATCCGCTGCTGTCCCTTCCGGCACAAGTCCTAATTTGAGTGCTTCTGCTAAAATTGCATCTCGCTTTCCTTTATCAGTTTCCACTGCAAACGCCTTTTCAATATCGCGGATCAAGTCTTTGTTTAGGCTTTCAGCTTCATTTTTCGCCGCATCGGGTGCCATACTTTCAAAAGCAACTTGGCGTACAGAAGCCCTTTTAGCGAAGGCAGTGGCGGCTTGGCCGGTGGCGAAGAATTGAATATGATTGGGCTTCCCTTTCCAAATGGGTGCTGATTCGTTCGCCTTGTCATCCCAACCGCTTGCGTTGTCTATTGACGCATAGAAAGAAGGTAATTTGACATTCCAAACCTCACCTGTTCCGCTAGAACAACCTTTATCAACAAAAATCGGGGGCGATGCGAATTCCTTACGATTGTAGCCTAACTTCAATGAATCGGGATAAGGCCCCGCTGTGCCGCTCCACGCGACCTTAAGACCATACGCTGTATCTGTAGCAAAATAAAATGGGCGGGAGTCTTTTTGATACTCTTCCAGAGTAGTCCCTATTAAAGAATGCCACGCTTTTAAAAACCAAACTCGGGGATCCACCGGTGGTTCTTTCAAGCATAAAGATGAATCAACAGGATCATTCGACTCTTGAGCCAAATAAACCGCTGCATCACCTCCCGCAAATTGGCCAGTAATTCTTGGGTTTAAAAAGTTCCCTTGCAAACCAAAAGCACCTAGTAACGGCAAAGCGGTTTCTTTCGATTCATTGCCGTTACTACCTGATTTTCCCATTGTTTGTGGAAACGTCGGCTGAATCGCCAACTCTCTTCTGGCAATGGTAATTTCCGCAGTCGGCGGTTTTGTATCAATATCGAGTCCAACATTAGTTTTGGTTACCAACAAAGCCCTATCGTATCCGGCACAACTAGATACCACAGTGCCGAACAAAACCAGCGCCACTCTAGATATAAAAGTGAGTTTCATGTTTACGTCTCCCCGTGATTTATTTATTGTTGTTATGATTTGGTACTATCAGTGTGGGTGGCTGTGAGCCGAATTTGAATAAAAAGAAATTGTCGTCTTCCGGCTTATGAATAGCAATGGAGGTATTATCGTCGTAGATGGTGATCCGCTCACGCTGATCCCAACCTGCGCTCATGCCAACCGCACCCTCTTCCACGCCCAAAGCGACACCTGCCAGAGTTGCTTTGCGAATGATCGCCTGTTTGCCGTCTTCAGGCGCTGAAACTTTGGTAGCCAAATGACCAATTCCCCAGATATGTTCGGCTCCGGTTTCTGCATCCCGGTAATAAATCGCGCAGCCTGAAACAGCGAAAGAAAGCGTGACTATTAGTATAACCTTGGCTGGCTTAACCATTGTCCATCCTCCAAATCTCCAGCTTGTACGTTATTATTAGCCAAGTCCCCATTAACGAGCCGACACAGACTACTGAAAGGTAGGAAAGGGTGAGCAACCAGACAAAACACAAAGTCTAGAGACAAACATCGGTGCTTGAAATGGATAATACGCACCTCATAACCGTTCTGCAATTAAATAATTTTACAAAGCTATTGATCAACTACCCAATCCAGCAACATTAATTTGTAAATCCACTCAATTTTTATTAGTTTATCTCTCACTTTACTGTCACTGTCCCCAAGCAACCAAGCTAAAGCTCGGAAACTAGTGTAACGTCCCCAACAAATATTTAGATATGATAAAATTGGTGCCTATGAAAACACCAATGAAGCTATCACTGACCGATGAAGATAAATTAACCTTGGAGCGCTGGGTTAAAAGCAGAGCAACTGGAACCAAACAAAAGCAGCGCG
>CAMAUL010000019.1 GCA_945861405.1 Candidatus Methylobacter oryzae
GCAAATAATCCTGAACACACGGCGGCAAGATGTAGGGGGTATCCCGATCAATCAGGATGAATTGGGTAGCCATTTTTGTTTTTGATTCCGTGTTTCGGTGGGGCTATTTTAACACTTTTTGCACTGCAAAATCCGACAGTCTCCTAGGGATGTCAAAATAAGCCTTCGCTAAAATATTCCATCGTCCCAAAAAAGTATTTGGAAATTAAAAACACATGAAACCGTGGTGATGTAAGGCATTCAGCTCAATAGTGGGATCTCCTGATAGGTAATCGCACTTATTGATTGAAGAAATTAAATTCTTTATTCTAAAGGCACTTTATATATTCCATTACAGACAGCACTAGTAGGCCGTTCTGTTAAAAAATCATTATCAAAGTAATTCTGTTTACTTCAAGTTTTGTGCGTTAGGAATCTGTCTGACTTGCCTAATATAGATGCTTTGATATTTTATGATTTTGCACCTTAGATGGTCTACTAGACGAAACCAGCGTCGTAGGTATCATCAATTCACAGAATACGGATGTTTTTCTAAATGTGTTTTTATTTAATGGGAAGGAAGCATGTTAGATCTAGCAAAAATTAAGCTTTGCGTTATTGGATTAGGTTATGTGGGTTTGCCTTTGGCAGTTGAATTTGGCAAGCGTTATCAGACCATCGGCTTCGATATCAATAGCGTTCGAGTTGCAGAATTAAGATCCGGCAAGGATCACACACTTGAAGTTGATAAAGCTGAACTGACTGAAGCAAAGCAATTAATGTTTACCAATCAGCTGGAAGATATTGCGAACTGTAATACTTATATCGTTACTGTTCCGACTCCGGTAGACAAGCATAAACGACCTGACCTTACGCCACTGATCAAGGCCAGCGAAACACTGGGTAAAGTCGTTAGTAAAGGCGACGTGGTTATTTATGAGTCTACAGTTTATCCTGGCGCAACTGAAGAAGAGTGCGTTCCTGTTATTGAGCGTGTTTCTGGATTAACATTTAATCTCGACTTCTTCGTTGGCTATAGCCCAGAGCGGATTAATCCTGGCGACAAGCAACACCGATTCACGACCATAAAAAAAGTGACCTCCGGGTCTACTCCGGATACAGCAGATTTTGTTGATTCACTCTATGCCAGTGTTGTAGTTGCAGGTACCTATAAAGCTTGTTCCATTAAAGTCGCGGAAGCTGCCAAAGTTATAGAAAACACTCAACGCGATCTTAATATTGCCTTGATTAATGAGCTTGCGATTATCTTTAAGCGCATGGGTATTGATACCGAAGCGGTACTGGAAGCAGCGGGTACCAAATGGAATTTCCTGCCTTTCAGGCCTGGCTTGGTTGGTGGACACTGCATTGGTGTTGACCCTTATTACCTGACACACAAAGCCCAAGAGCTAGGCTACCACCCTGAAATTATTTTAGCAGGTCGACGTATCAACGATGGCATGGGTGCTTATGTTGCTGAACAGGTACTGCGTTTGATGACTATAAAGCGTATTCAAGTGGTCGATTCCCGGATTTTGGTGTTGGGATTGGCTTTTAAAGAAAACTGTCCTGATCTGCGCAACAGTAAGGTCATCGATATTATTTCCGAACTTCAAACTTTAAACATAGGTATCGATGTTTATGATCCTTGGGTGGATGCCGGTGATGCGTCGCGGGAATATGGTGTTGAACCAATCAAATCACCTGAGCCGGGAACCTACGATGCTGTAATTCTGGCGGTTGCACATCAGCAATTTAAAGAAATGGGCATTGATGGCATTCGGGCTTTGGCAAAACCTGAGCACGTTATTTTTGATGTCAAATACCTATTTGATGCTAATGCCGTTGACGGTCGTTTGTAACATGACGATTCTTTTTGATGTTTCACCTTTTACTTTTTACTTGTTATGAAAATTTTGATTACAGGTACTGCCGGATTTATCGCAAGCCACTTAGCCATTCTTTTACTGGAAAGAGGCGATGAAGTTATTGGCATAGACAACGTCAACGATTATTACGATACAAATCTCAAAGAGATGCGTTTGAAGCGTCTCAAGAGTTATTCCGGCTTTACGGAAATTCGTGTCGGTATCCATGACCGTGCTGCGATGGAGCAAGTTTTCGCACAGCATAAACCGCAACGTGTGGTTAATTTGGCGGCACAGGCAGGCGTACGTTATTCACTCCAAAACCCTTACGCCTATGTCGATTCTAATGTGCTTGGCTTTGTCAATATATTGGAGGGTTGCAGACATCATGGCGTTGAACATCTTGTTTATGCGTCGTCAAGCTCTGTCTATGGTTCCAACACCCTAATGCCATTTTCGGTGCATCATAATGTTGATCACCCCATTAGCCTTTATGCGGCTAGCAAAAAGGCTAATGAACTGATGGCCCATACTTACAGCCATCTCTTTGATCTTCCAACGACCGGGTTGCGTTTTTTCACCGTTTATGGCCCTTGGGGGCGGCCTGATATGGCATTGTTTTTATTTGCCAAGGCTATTTCAGAAGGCAAACCTATTGATGTCTTTAACCACGGCAAAATGCAACGCGACTTCACCTACATTGATGACATTGTTGAAGGTGTTACTCGAGTTCTAGATAACGTACCGCAAAGTAATTCGGCATGGAATGCTAATTCTCCAGACCCTGGAACCAGTTCTGCACCCTATAAAATCTACAATATCGGTAACAACAACCCTGTTGAATTGATGCACCTAATAAGTGTATTGGAAAAAAATCTCGGCAAGGTAGCAGAAAAGAATTATCTACCCATGCAGCCCGGTGATGTACCCAAGACTTATGCCGATGTTGATGACCTGATACGGGATGTCGGCTTTAAGCCAGCCACAGCTATTGAGTCTGGCGTTGAGCGTTTTGTTGATTGGTATCGTAGTTATTATGAAATTTGAATTGACTTAAATATCAATATGTTAAGGGAAAAATTATGTGTGGAATAGTGGGATATTGGTCTAACGACCCGAATTTTGGCGGAGAACTTACCAGAGCGCTTGCTGCCATTCATCATCGTGGGCCGGATGATGAGGGAATATGGTATGGAAACGGTATTGCATTAGGACATCGGAGGCTATCCATTCTCGACCTCTCGACTGCCGGTCACCAACCCATGCTCAGTAAGGATGGCAGGTTTGTTATGGTTTTCAATGGCGAGGTTTATAACTACCGTACTATTCGCAAAGAACTCGAAGCATTAGGGCATCAGTTTCATGGTACCGGTGATTCGGAAGTGTTACTTGTGGCACTCGCTCATTGGGGAGTGGAGAGCGCGGTGCGCCGGTTTATTGGTATGTTTGCCATTGCCTTGTGGGATAAACAAGAAAAAACGCTGAGTTTGATCCGTGATCGCCTAGGGGTAAAGCCGCTTTATTATGGATGGGATGGTAAAAATATCTGTTTTAGCTCGGAACTGAAAGCATTGCGGGAACTGACTGGGTTTAAGGTGGAAATAGATCGAACTGCCTTGGGTGAATATTTTCAATTTGGTTATATCAACGCGCCTCGTAGTATCTACCGCAATGTTTTCAAAGTCATGCCGGGATGTTGGGTTCGATTTGATCAGTCTGGTAATAAAACCGAGCACCAATACTGGTCTGTACTGGATGCGTTGACCCAGCCTCTAACAGGAAGCGAGGATGAGCTGGCTGACCAATTGGAATCCCTATTAGTCGATGCCTTTTCGCTACGCATGGTGTCGGATGTTCCAGTTGGGGTATTCCTTTCCGGCGGGGTGGATTCCTCTGTACTTGCCGCGTTGTTACAAAAAGACCGGCAAAATCCAATCCACACCTTCACCATAGGTTTCAATGAAGCTCATGTGGATGAGTCGATCCATGCCAAACGGGTTGCTGAGTATTTAGGGACTAGACACACTGAACTTATTCTCGGCACTGATCAGGCCAAGCATATCCTGCCCAATTGGTCAAAACTTTACGATGAACCTTTCGCCGATTCGTCGGGTATTCCAACTTATCTGGTTTCACGAATGGCAGGGGAGCAGGTCAAGGTGGTGTTATCTGCGGATGGTGGGGATGAGTTGTTCAGCGGATATAACGCTTACAACAGCACGATTCATGGATGGGGGCGACGAAACCGTTTCCCATCTTTGGTCAGAGGAATAGCCGGCGGAGTGCTGAAACGGTTGCCACTGGAAACTATCAATACGATATTGGATTTCTCGCCGCTATCAGCTCAAATGCGCAATTTGGTTAAAGATAAAACGACTTGGAAAGCCAATCGCATCATGGATTGGGTGTGTACTGACAAGCCGGGCGTCTATTATGAGCGTTCTATGGCCCATTGGCAGCCCCAGGAAATCAGTAGTTTGCTTGGCAGTTATTCGCCTCCACGCGAACGAAGTGATTTCTACCCCGGAGAATTGGCAGAACAGCTCTGTCTGTGGGATCTACACAATTATCTGCCCGGCGACATCCTCGCCAAAGTGGATCGCGCCACCATGGCTGCCAGCATAGAAGGCCGCGAACCCTTGATTGATCATCGAGTGGTGGAGTTCGCTTTCCGGTTGCC
This sequence comes from Candidatus Methylobacter oryzae, assembly GCA_945861405.1. GTDB lineage: Bacteria > Pseudomonadota > Gammaproteobacteria > Methylococcales > Methylomonadaceae > Methylobacter_A > Methylobacter_A oryzae_A. Next base: position 4,528 of record CAMAUL010000019.1, read on the forward strand.
CTTGTCGATGCGTCGAGGCAGTCTGGGAGGCAAACATTTGCTCAAGAAGGTGTTGTACAAACACGTTCCGCGCGAATTGGTGGATCGCCCCAAGCAGGGATTTGGCATACCTTTGGCATCATGGCTGCAGGGTGACATGAGTTACATGCTGGATGAATATCTTAATCAGGAACGAATTCGTAGCGAAGGTCTGCTGGACGATGTGGCCGTGCATCGTATCGTGCGCGGCTTTAAGCAAGGTCATGACAAATTGGCCAACAAAGTTTGGTCGTTATTGGCCTTTCAGATATGGCATGAGGCTTGGGGGTAGCAGATGACAAGACTCATTTATAACTCACATTACATCCGAAATAATGGTTCTTGAGCTAGGTATTGGATATGAATAAATTTGAATTGCGTCAGAAACACCAGCTAGCAATACTTGCCGATTCTGGGCATACGGTACAGAAAGAAGCATGTATTCTTGATTTCGGCTGTGGAGAAGGTGGTGCAGCCAGTGCATTTCGTGCTGCTGGATTTGATGCGTTTGGTTGCGATATCTCATTTAACGATACAAAAGAGATTAAGCGGCTCGTGGAGACTGGTGTGGTACGAGCGATACAAAGTGAACCTTATCGCTTGCCGTACGAAGATAATACATTCGATGCTGTGTTCTCGGATCAAGTTTTCGAGCATGTTCAGAATTATCCGGAAGCGATTGCGGAATTACACCGTGTCATGAAACCAGGTGGGGTGGCGCTGCATATTTTTCCTTCGCGCTGGGGGATTATTGAACCACATGTATTCGTTCCATTTGGAACATGGTGTCGCAATATGATCTGGTTAAAGTTGTGGGCAATGATCGGCATCCGTAATGGATTTCAATTAGGCATGAATGCCAAGCAGGTTGCCGAAAATAATTATCGGTATTTGACTCAATATACGAACTACCTTCCTCGCCGTAGAGTTTTGGAAGAATTTAAGGCCGTTTTTCGTGAAGCCCAATTCAGAGAGGATCTTTTCTTGAAACACTCGCGGCGCGGCAGATATGTCTACATGCTGAATCGATTGATTCCTATTTTATTATGGCTATACAGACAGGAAAGTAACACTGTAATTGTACTGAAAAAGTGATTTCTTAATATCAGTTGTGTAATAGACAGGAAATTTGGATGGAAAAATTGAATCTTATTTTAGAGCAGCTATTTTGGTGTTGGCTTTGGGATATATCGTAGTGTTGAGCGTTGCTATTGCCAAGCGACTTGAAAATATACAGGAAAACCTATTTGCAAGGGCCGCCACCCTGTGGATTAGAGGAGAATGAGATGAGTGAGCAAATAATGCGTATTGTTTTTGTCATCCATGGTTTGTGCCGTGGCGGCGCAGAAGCGCAACTGGTTTATCTTACACGGGAGTTGGCACAACGCGGTCATGCCGTAGCTATCTACATTCTTAATGGTGAGTTGGATCGTTTGCCGGAATTGGAAGGCAGTGGCGTACACATTGAAGTCGATCAGAAACGTATGAAACTTGATCTTCGGTTGCTGTTGCGTTTGGCGCGTTACATCCGACAATTTCGTGCCGATGTGGTACAGGGGTTTCTTTATGACGGCAACTTTTACGGACGTTTGGCGGCGAGAATGGTCGGCGTACCAGCTTTCGATTCCGAACGTAGCGATAATTATCAGCTCAATCGCTTTCAAAAGCTGGGTGAGCTGTTTACCCGTCACCTCACGCAAGGCGTTGTGGCAAACAGCCACTCAGGTGCATGTTTTGCTCAGCGTCTTTATCATTTTCCAGAAAACCGGATGCATGTGGTATGGAACGGTATCCCAATACACGCTGTGGATATGCGAGTTGCGACTGACTCTGACGATTACCGACAGGTTTTTTTTAAGCGTAGCGATGTGCGTATCGCTGTATTGGTGGGTAATATCAAACCGGCTAAAGATTATGACTTGGCGCTGGAGGTGGCTAATGACTTGCTTTCTCGCGATGAAAATTGGCGTGTGTTGTTGGTTGGCGACGATATTTTCGGCGCTGAATCGTATAAACAGGCAATCCTGCAACGCTACGAATGCCATCCATACCGCGACCGTATCGTATTTGCCGGACGGCGTACCGATGTGCTGGAGATTGTCAAACAATGCGAGGTGTTGTTTTCCACTTCTTTGCTCGAAGGATTTCCCAATGTGGTATTGGAAGCGATGGCGGTGGGAACGCCAGTGGTCAGTACGGAATACTCAGACATCCGCATGATATTGCCTAATGCCTGGCAAGTGGTGGGACAGCGAGATTCTGCCTTACTGGCTGATGCCATTCAGCAGGTATCTCAATTACGAGCTTCCGTTGCAGCGGATCAACGCAGCTGGGTAGAAGACAATGCCAGCACAACCATATCGACGAACCGGTTACTGAAAGTTTATCAACAACAGGGTATTTCATGCATTGATATGTGTAAACGGGAGCAATATTAATTGTGAACATTAAACCGAGTATCTGTTTTGTCGCACCTAAAATTTATCCAGTTCTAGCTCGTGATCGCAATATTAAAATAGTAGGCGGGGCAGAGGTGCAACAGAGCATATTGGCGCGAGCCTTTGCCGCCACTGGTTATCGTGTCACTGTGGCTTGCGAGGATGTAGGTCAGCAGGAAGCTATTGAGGTGGATCGCGTAACGGTGCATAACACCTTTCGTCCTAAGTCCGGCTTGCCGATATTGCGTTTTTTTCATCCCCACATCAGTTTAACTTGGCGTGCGTTAGCAAGAGCCGATGCGGATATTTATTACCAGCGTGGTTGTGGAATATTAACCGGCATTGTTGCGGCATTTTGCCGGGTGCACCGGAGGCGATTTGTGTTTGCGGGAGCGCATGACCAGGATTTTGATTGGAAATTGCCCAAAGTGAAAAAAATACAAGATAAATTCATATTTCGCTGGGGGATTCGAAATGCTGATGCTGTGGTAGTGCAAAATGCGCAGCAATTAGATATGGCTGGAGCATCGGGTTTTAATCCTATTTTGATTGGCAGTTGCTATCTAAAGCCAGCTAATGCAAGTCTGTCGAGACAAGGCTATGTTTTATGGGTAGCGCGGTTTTGTTCATGGAAGCGACCGGAAATATTTATCGAATTGGCCCGTCGCCTTCCTCAATTTAATTTTCGAATGGTTGGTGGGGCAGGCTCTGAAGCGGGGGAGGCTGGTTTTTTTGAAACGATTAAACAGCAGGCAGTGAATGTGCATAATTTGGAATTTGTCGGCTTTGTGCCTCATGCTGATGTGGAGCGGGAATTTGATGGGGCTCGGATCTTTGTCAATACATCTGAAGCGGAGGGCTTTCCCAATACTTTTTTGCAGACTTGGGCCCGCAGTATACCAACTGTAAGTTTTGTACAATCCGCTTTAGATAAAGATGGTAAATCTATTGGCAGAGCAGTACAGAATGTCGATGCACTGGCTCAGGCAGTAAGCGAACTAATGGAGGATGACGGGGTATGGCATCAGGAAGGAGAGCGTTGCCGACAGTATTTTGAGGCGCATCATTCGGTGCAGCAGTCTTTTGAAGCTTATGCCGTCCTCTTTACGCATTTAATGGAGGGAAAATAATGACGACTGATAAACCTCATATTTGCTTTGTGGCACCGAAAATCTATCCGGTATTACTTGGTGACAAATCAATAAAATCTGTTGGAGGGGCGGAAGTGCAGCAAGCGTTTATTGCGCGTAGATTGCACGATGCAGGCTACCGCGTTTCCGTTGCGTGCTTTGACTTTGGACAAGCGGATGATATGGAAATCGAGGGTATTCGTGTGTATAAAATCCACCAAAAAGGTCGGCGTATTCCTATCATTCGTAGTTTTCATCCGGATATGACAAGTGTTTGGGATGCTATGCGCAGGGCTGATGCAGACATCTATTTCCAGGAGTGTGCAGGTGCCCAGACAGCAGTTGCGGCTGCTTTTGCCCGCTGGAACAGGCGAAAATTTATCTATGCGGGAGCATGTGATAAAGATTTTATCCCGCATGACAAGATTGTGATAAAGCGTTGGCGGGATCGGCAGCTGTTCGGCCTGGGATTACGTTGGGCAGATGCTATTGTGGCGCAGAATCTCTGTCAGGTTGAGGCTTGCCGCCAATGGTACCGGCGCGAAGCGAATCTTATTGTTAATGGTTATTCTCCTCCACTGGAGGCTAAAGCGAATAGCAATGGCGCAATACTTTGGGTATCGATGATGCGCATTGGCAAGCGTCCGGACATAATGATTGATCTGGCTGAGCGGTTGCCCCACATTCGATTTCGTATGATCGGAGGACGCTCGACGAACGGCCTGGAAAACGAGTATTACGACTGTATCGAAGCGCGGGCTCAGACCTTATCCAATGTTGAATTCCTCGGGTTCGTGCCTTATGCAGAGGTAGAAAGATATTATGACGATGCCCGGTTGTTTGTCAGTACATCGGAGTATGAGGGCTTTCCTAACACCTTTTTACAATGCTGGGCACGCGGAGTACCGACCGTTTCTTTTGTAGATTGCGGTGCGCGAGAAGGCGGTCATCCGGTGGGGGCGGTGGTTAACAATCTGGATGAAATGACGGCAGTAGTTGACCGGTTTTGGCACGATGATGTTTATTTGGCAGCAGAGGGAGCGCGGGCGAAGGACTATTTTAACCGCAACCATACCCCTGAAATCGTGATCGCCAAATATTGTGAACTATTGGATCGCCTGATGGCGGAAAGGGTTTGAGATAATGTCATTTCGCCGCGCTCTAAGATGGGGCAGTTTACAATCTCTGATTCGTATAGCGCTGAGTATGGTGAGTGTCAAAATCACTGCGGCATACCTAGGTCCATCCGGCGTGGCATTGATAGGTTATCTGTTAAATGTGCTATCTTTTATTATCGGAATTGCTGCCAATGGGTCAAATATTGCAATTATCCGATTTACAGCAGAACATCGCAGTGAACCGAATCGGATAGCACGTTTCTTCGCATCCGGCTTGCGCTTATCGCTGGCTGTCTCATTATTACTGGCGGGGCTGCTGCTTTTGCTAGAAAGGCCACTTGCCCAATGGTTATTTAACGATGAACAATTTATCTGGGTGTTACGACTTCTTGCTTTATGTACCCCCCTGATTGTCATTGCCTCTTTATTGACCAGCTTCATTACCGGTTTGAAGGAATTTACGGTTACTTCAAAAATCACCATGGTTTCGACGTTTATAGGTTCTCTTCTATATATCGGGATGACGGTACGGTATGGCATAGGAGGTGGACTGTCAGGTGTCATTCTAAGTAGTGTATTAGTCTTTTTTGTGGCGCTGATTTGGGGTAGTTGCAAAAGATTTTTTGCTGTAAATCATTTCGTCCTGCCCGTAAATGCATATGATATTCGCCGCATCCTGAGTTTTTTTCCGCTTGCCATGGTACCTGGCATTACGATGCCTTTAGTGCTTATTTTAGTGCGGGATCATATCGCGTCTACCAATGATATGGCTGCGGCCGGTCACTGGCAAGCGGTATGGCGAGTTTCTGAGGTTTATCTAGCTGTTTTTATGTCTTCAATGTCGCTGTACTTTATGCCGCGTATTGCTGAATTACAAAATCCCCAGGAATTGGCCCGAGAAATAAGGAGAACCCTGACGGCTTTCATTGCCCTTGTGGCATCGGCTGCATTGATGATTTACCTATTGCGCGATCTCGTCGTGTATCTTTTATATACGCCTGATTTTTTGCCGATGCGTGAGCTTTTTGCTTATCAATTATTAGGCGATGTGATGCGTATGGCGGCATGGAGTCTCGGTTTTGTTTTGGTAGCTAAAGATTTTCATCGATATTATCTGGTTTTTGAAATTTTGATTCCAGCTTTGTTTTATGGAGGTACGATAATCCTTTCCCCCACTTTTGGGTCTCAAGCGGTTCCGCTAGCTTATGCTGCTGCTTACACAATTCATTTTTTATTGGCATTGTTCGCGTTACGTCGATTGATCTTACCTAGGAGATTGCCTGAAAATAGAAAATCCGGGGAATTGGACACAACATGTAGCGGCTTAAGCCTTGTAGGTAAGCTATATATTTTATTTAAAAAATTCACATCGTTATTTTCGGACAGCCTTTTAGTGAATATGATGTTTATTGTTAAGGTGAAAATAATGGCATTGAATCAATCAACGTTTTGGAGTGGGAATTATAATGGATCGTTGATAGTCGGATTGTTTGCCATGGTAATTGGAACTGCGGTTGCAATTCTCGACAACAAATTAACCATTATTTTTTTTCTGCCAGTCATTCCGATAATTCTGATTATGCGTGATTATCGGGTTGGGGTTGTGTTACTTGCTATTTTGTTACCTCATTCCGATGCTCCTTTTTTACCCAAGTTTACTGGATTCAACCTTGTTGGTTATCTATCCTTGGCAGCATTGCTGTCTTTTAGTTTAAACCGAATATCCGGTAAGCACGAATTGATTTGGTTGCCCAAATGGTTGTGGTTGTTTTATCTAGTGCCCGTGTTATTAGCAGCGCTAAATGGGCTTTCCCATCTAAGCGAAATACCTAGTTATATGGTGATAACTAAAGCTTTTACTGCTGTGACTCCAGTAAAATATATCAAAGATATGCTAGTTTATCCGCTACTGACAGTGATATGGATATGGCTATTGATGCATGCAGTGCGGGACAGCAAACGCCCCGAATATTTTATTGGCGTCTTCGCTTTTGCTGCGGCGTTGCCTGCCGCTCTAGTTATGGGTATTGCGGCAACATACGGGCTTTCTTTGCAATCTTTAGCTAATGCCACTGTGGAATCAAGGGAATATTTGGCAATAATAGGTGTACATACTAATGAAATGGGAGTCTTTCTAGCATCAGCATTCGGTCCATTGATATTTTCTGCACCTAATGCCCGCTCGGTGACAGGGCGCTTTGCGTTGTGGGGTGCGTTAGTAGTAGTGACGCTGGGGCTGCTGCTGACTTTTACACGAGGGGCATATGTCGCTGCATGCGTTTCACTGCTGTTTTTCTTGTTACGGGCCAAAGGCAGTAAATTGATCAAATGGTCAATATTGCTAATGATTATATCGATGTTCGCTGTATTTGGCAGTGCATTGCTTACTAGGCTTACCGAGGGCTGGAGTGGTAATGCATCGTCGTTTTCGCGTGCTTCGGCTGTTACAGCCTCACGCACGGATATTTGGCTGGCACTTTGGCCTGACGTGGAAAAACATCCTCTTTTAGGCAATGGATTGGGATCGACTGTTTGGTCGATGGCGGCAAATCATAGTCACTATTTTAATGTCCACCCGCATAATCTGTATTTACTTATTTTGTTGGATATGGGGTTAATTGGTTTGACTTTACTGCTGATTTTTTATTGGCGTTTTGCAAAGACATTGGCAAAAGCTGTTTCAAACGACTCAACCAATCAGCCGCCACCATTGATTAGAGTTTATTTACAGGGCGCTTATGCTGCGTTTCTTGGCTATTTGCTTGAGGCATTTTCAAATGGTTATTACACACCGGTTACTGAAAATACACTGCTTTGGGCAAGTTTGGGTTTGGGTTTGGCTTATACGCATAAAGCTATAAGAGGTAGCTATTGATTATGTTGATTCAAAAACGTATTTGGTTGAAAAGACCTTGAGGTGGGATCGTAAGACGGTGGCGCTGGGGTTAAATGAATTGCGCAGCAGGATCGTTTATGTGAATAATTTTAAGGCGTACAGTAATAAAAGCAGATTGATGATCTGCATTTAATCTGCTCAGGAGGATCTCGTTTCTCGAACGATTTTTTAGCGTCAGTATTTATGTGGTGCTGAGCAAAGTCATTATGTACTGAGGTTCTGAAATGAATATAAGCAAAGAAAAAACACGGGGTCTTTATGTTATCAGTGGCGAGTTATTTGCCGGCGCTGAGCGCGTGCAGGACTTGCTTGCATTGCGTTTACCTGATTACGGTTACGAAGTTGGTTTTGTCTGTTTGAAGCAGGGTATGTTCCCCTCGTGCCGGGTTTCTACCGTACCGTTATTCGAGATGCCTATGAAGTCGAAGTTCGATCTAGCCCCTGCGTGGGAGATTGCGCGGATCATAAAGCGGGATGGCTATGCCTTATTACATACCCATAGCCCGCGCGCCGCCATGGTGGGACGGCTGGCGGCCTGGTTGGCTGGCGTGCCTATGGTGCATCACATACACAGCCCTGCTGCGCGAGATACGGAAAATGCTTGGGGCAATAGAATAAATTCGGTCATGGAGCGCTTGAGTCTGACCGGTATTGCGCAGCTGATAGCGGTTTCTCAAAGCCTAGATAGATACCTAAGAAAACAAGGCTGGTCACCGCAAAGGATTACCACGGTAGCCAATGGGGTTCCAATCGCCGGAACCTTGCCCTATAGACATAGACCTGCGCCCGGTTCGGAATGGGTGATTGGTTGTGTGGCATTGTTTCGTCCGCGCAAGGGCATTGAGGTGTTGATCGAGGCATTAGCAGGGTTGCGCCAAGCGGGTCGGTTAGTGCGCCTGCGAGCCGTCGGCCCTTTTGTAACGACTGAGTATGAGTCCACTGTCAAGACTCTAGCCGCGCGCTTAGGTGTAGATTGGGCTATCGATTGGATCGACTTTACTCAGGATGTAAATGCTGAGTTCGCCAAAATGGATGTGTTTGTCTTGCCCAGTCTTTTTGGGGAAGGTATGCCGATGGTGATACTGGAAGCCATGGCTTCGGGGGTTCCAGTGGTAGCGTCGGATGTGGAAGGTATTTCGGAAGTGCTTGACCACGGACGCACCGGCTTGGTGGTGCCTGCTGGCGAGGTGGAAAGTCTGATTGGTGCGCTGGCCGATCTGATGGATGGCAAGTACGACTGGAACAATATGCGGGAGGATGCCTACCGGGTGCAAGTGGAGCGTTTTTCTGATCGCAGTATGGCAGAGGGAGTGGCGCGTGTATATGATGAGGTACTGGCGTATGAATACGTCTAAACATCGTATGTGCATCTATTCCGTCATTTCTCGGTGCGTCAATCAGGAGGGATGTAAATCATGAAAAAAATATTAGCTGTTGCTTCAGCTGGTGGTCATTGGACTGAGATGATGCTTCTGAAAGAAATATTTGATGGGCACGATGTTGCATTTGTCTGCACAATGGAAATGTACAGATCGGAAGTGGCGCCGAACCGATTTTACGCCATTCCCGGTGTAAGCCGCTTGTACAAGCGTTCGATTGCAGTTTCGGTTGCAAAACTGTTGTTTATTCTTGTTAGGGAGAAGCCGGATGTTGTTATTACGACTGGCTCTGCTCCGGGCTTGCTTGCGATTTTTTTCAGCAAAATGTTGGGTGCGCGAACAGTTTGGATCGATAGTATCGCAAGCATAGAGCAGTTGTCCCTCTCTGGGAGAATGGCTAAGAAATTCGCTGATTTATGGATAACCCAATGGCCCCATTTGGCTGATCCGGTTGATGGGCCTACCTATCAAGGGAGTGTCCTGTGAAAGTGTTTGTGACAGTGGGGTCAATGTTGCCGTTCGACCGCTTGGTGTGCGCAATGGATGCTTGGGCGAAGGAGCATTCCGAGGCAGAGGTCTTTGCCCAGGTTGGCGAAACCAGCTTGTGCCCAGCGAATATGGAGTATTCCGCGATGATTAGCCCATCCGAATATCGGGATCACTTCGCCGCTTGCGATGTAGTGGTTTCGCATGTGGGAATGGGAACCATAATTACCGCATCTGAGTTTTGCAAGCCCCTTGTCATGCTGCCGCGTCGGGCTGAACTTAAAGAGCTTACCAACAACCACCAGTTTGAAACGGCCAAATGGCTGGAAGGCCGCCCAGGGATTCGTATTATCTATTCAGATGGCGAATTGGCAGAAGCAATCTCGAAAAGCATCGGATCAGACGGGGGCTCGATTGTTGAGACAGGAACCCGGGGCAAGCTGATCAATACTCTGCGTCAATTTATCTCGAACTGACGCAGATTTAAGGTTTTTTTAAATTTATGAGGGACTGTTATGACGCTTCGTATTGCTTTAATTGGGCTTGGCAAAATGGGACTTTCCCATTACGCCATCATTAATTCCCATCCAGATGTGAATCTTGTCGCGGTTTGTGACTCCTCAGGTTATATGTTGGATGTGCTAAACAAATATGTCGGTATTAAGTGTTACACCGACTACAAAAAATTGCTGTCTGAAGAAAAGCCGGATGCCGTACTTATCGCTACGCCTTCCCGCTTTCATGGCGAGATGGTGAAGGCTGCCCTGGATCTGAATATTCATGTTTTTTGTGAAAAGCCGTTTTGCCTCGATTTAGCCCAGGGCCAGCGGCTTGTGGAACTGGCCGAGAGTAAGGGGCTGGTCAATCAGGTGGGTTACCACTATCGGTTCGTGGGCGCGTTTCAAGAGATGAAACGGCTGGTAGATGCCGGTGTTATAGGCCGGATCCATCATGTACGGGCCGAAGCTTATGGTCCAGTCGTGCTTAAACCTAAGGGTTCTACTTGGCGTACTTCCAAGAATGAAGGCGGCGGCTGTCTTTATGATTATGCTTGTCACGGAATTGATCTAGTGAACTATATCGTCGGTCGTCCCGATGCGGTTGGGGGCACCGTGTTGAACAAGGTTTTCTCGCGCGATGTGGAAGACGAGGTCTATTCCACGTTCTTTTACGCTGATGGCAAAACGGGACAGATCGCTGCAAACTGGAGCGACGAAAGTTATCGCAAGATGTCCACTAAGGTTTCGGTTTGGGGAAGCAACGGCAAGATTGCCGCAGATCGGCAGGAGGTGCAGATATATCTACGCGATGGGACGAACCAAATGCCGAACCTCAATAAGGGCTGGAACACCCGCTATACGACGGAGTTGACCGACGAGGTTTGGTATTATTTGCGCGGAGAGGAGTATTCCGCGCAAATCGATCACTTTGTACAGAGTATTAAGGCTGGTCGTAATGATACCCGAAGCACCTTCCGATCTGCCTTGGAAACAGACCTTGTGGCGGCCATGATGATCAAGGATGGCGAAAGTAGTCACGTTGATGTGGGCTCCATGACACAAACCATGGTCATGCCTACAAAGAAAGTCGGGGGGCTGGGATTCATTAATAAGTTATTGAGTTGAATCACGGTGGGCCATGTTTTTAGTCAGACAATAGATAAAGGAATTGAATATGGAAAGAATATTATTTGGTGACAACCAGTTCTTCGGCGTGAACCATATGTCGGAGGAAAAGGCACGCGCCCAAGCAATGAAATTTCAGGACATCAAAGCAGTGATTGATGTTTTGGACGCTGCTTATGATGAGGGTATCAAGGTGTTTATGTGTACTACTCATGAACGCATCGGCGAGGTCTGCGATCACATGCGTGCCGATCCAGAACGCTATAAGGATTTTCAATTTTATCCGTGTATGCCTTATGCCCACAAATACGCTAACGCGGCAACTGAGTTAGGGATTTTAGAAGCGCTCAGGAGTTTTCTGCCTGAAGAAGGGGCATTTAATGTCATGCTCAAGGGCGGCATGTCGTTAGCCACAAAAGATGTCGAAGGTATCGGTCAGTTATTAATTGATGCGGAGATGAAGATGTTTCAAGGTTTGCAGACTCCAGTCATCTTCTTGCAAAACGTGGTGACAGACCTCTTGCTTGGTCTTGGCTTCAAAGAGGCGTTTCGAATCTTTGCAGACCATGTAAAAAACAAGTACAACGCAGAGCCAGGCTTCATCACCATGAATATGCCCAAATTGCTGGATGTGTTGGAAGAACTGGGAATTGAGAAACCTATTGTATGTTCGAATATAAATAAAATAGGTTTTAGGATGTGCGGCGGTATTGATACTTATGAAACTGCTATTGCAGGGCGTAATTTTCGTCCGGTTGCAATGTCCGTTTTCGCCTCAGGCGCTATTTCTCCAAAGGAGGCCTTGGAATACGTCTGCAAGCAGAAAAAAATAGAATCTATCGTGTTTGGTGCATCTAGTCGCCAGAATATTAGGCAGACGAAGCAATTGATTGATCAATTTCTACCTACCGAATGCGGGACATTTTAAAATATCTTGCGGCTAAGTGGCTCTATGTGATTCGTAGTATGTAATCATTATTTTTTGTTTAACTTTCTTTATACGCAGATTAAGGCCGCTTTTTCCATGGGATTTAAAGCAGTAAAAAGTCATTCTTTTTCAGGGTTGATTTGTCGCTGGAGTGCCTTGCTAGGGCTTCTACCCCCACTTATCAGACTGTAGAGCTTATCAAATTTTTTTGATGTGATATGTGCAAATACAAAAACCAAAAACAGAGCTAATGGAAAGTTAAGATAAAAAGAATATGGGTTTTCAATAATTTTTTTTGTAAAATATTTAAAGTAGGATAAAGGAGTAAGGTGAAATAAATATACAAAAAATGTGAGTCCTGATGCATAAATAAGGAATTGGCTATTTTTCATAGCTGCTGATACTTGAAGGATACTTACTACACCGAATAAAATTGCAATTTTATATAGAAAAATTGACTCTACTGTGTAATTTGTAACGTACCAAACATCTAGGTCTGGATCAAAATATATGCGCAAAGCGATAAGTCCAGCCCAAGATGTTATTATAATAATTTTTGTCGTACTTTTGCAGAAGATAACGGCGTCAATGTTTATTGCCCCCCCGAAACAACATTCCTCCAAGCCAAAAGAAAAATAGAGTTTCAATGTTTAGCAAGTACCATCCTGCAACGATAGGAAATGGCTGGATATCCATGATCCAAAAAAAGATTAACAAAATGCCAATTCCATAGAATGTCAGTTTATTCGCATTAAATATCAGCGGTGAAACTATAACTAAAATAATTAGATCACGAAGAAACCAAAACTGCGCTGATTGTGGGTGAGCAAGTACATGAAATACGATTGAATATAAGTTGAGTTGCTGACTTTTATCCTGATTAAATATTGTGTTCAGAGAAACAGATGATAAGAATATTATTGTTGATACTGTCAAATAAGGAACTAATAATGTATAAAATTTATTAATTAGTGTCAGTCGGTATTTATCGAAAGTAGCAACCCTTTTTATGAGAAAGTATCCTGATAACAGAGCGAAAACAGGTACTGCACTCCTTGCGAAGCCATTAAGCAAAGTTTCTTGAATAATGTAATTTAAATTATACCCAAGTGATGTATCAATGCTTCCTTTTGTGCCGTAATGGATAGCAACAATTAAAATTGTTGCTATTAATTGAGCAATCATAAATGAACTACTAACTTCTTTTGAAATGTTCATACGCAAAACTTAACCCCAATATTATTAAAGCCATAATTAATCACGATTGAAGCCTAAAAAAACAATAAGTTAACCTATTATCAATACTTATATATTATTCATCTGAATATCTAACAAAAACAAATTGATTATTGCCTAGTCCATTGTTTGTTTTAATATTATTAAGTACAAATCCTCTGTCTTGAAAAAAGTGGAAAATTTCTTCAACTGTTGCAACCTCAAATGGGAGGCCGCCTAACCAGTCAAACCAATCGTGCGTAATTGACATGCCTCTGTTCTTTTTATATTCAATAAATACGTTCTCCCTTCTACGAACGCACGATAATAGTGCTTTCGAAAAGAAATATGGGATGAAGATACAAGATATGATCGTTTTCCCAAAAATCCCTGAACAGTAAAACTCTTTCACTTTTTTCCAAAGCTTTGATTTTCTGCCTTGGTCGTTGTATAGGGCTATAAAGAGAGTGCCATTCTTCTTTACAAGAGAAGCGGCATTTTCAAGAGCCACCCACATGTTCCCCGTGTGATGTAAAACACCCCATGAATAAACGATGTTAAAGCTGCCTAGTGATTTGATGAAATCCTCGTCCAAAACAGAACCTTCTTCAACAACCCAATTGGGATCGTTAGGAAAATATCGTGAGCGAAGTTCTTGTGTACAAGCTACTGAGGCTGGGTCATAGTCAAATGAATGAATTTTTGCTCCCAGTTTGTGCGCCACTAATGAAAATAACCCACTTCCAGAGCCAATGTCTAAAACTGTTTTGCCGTTCAGGTCATCAATTCTCAGCATCTCCTTTATTGATGCCTCGGCTATTTTAATTTTTTCATCCGTTAACGTTGTCAAAAATCCTTGCCAATTTTTGCCAAACTCAAAACGCTGTCCTTTCTTAACTTCAGTTTCAAAAGTACTCATATTGTTTCCTCCTGGTTTCTGTCTTGGTGTTTAACGTGTAACGTCAGCAGTTACTATTTAATGTCGATGAGACCAAACGATTTCGGTGCATACGTGAAGCTAAGGGCTGCCTGCTTTTGCGCAGTCCCGCTTGAGCGCAGAGTTAGCTAGGTATACATCTAAAATCGCAAGGTGTTTTTGAAAGAAGCGCCGCTTTAGAACTGATCCCGTTCTGCCGTTAGGCTTATTTACTTCGTCCATCTACTGTGGCCACCCATTTATTTCCTATTTTATGTGGATCTACATGGTGCATACCCGCTGCATTCCATCCGATGCCCGTCTTTGTGACTATAGGTTTTTCCGATACCAATTTCTCTGTATATGATGTTTCAGATAGCTCGGTTATTTCAAAGGCAAAAACCTGAACTCCATAACTAGGATCGTCATCTTGTGTCAACCTTAATAGCTTGTCATTATATGAAATGACTCGGCCACCTGACCTTGAAAAATGCTTATTCAATTTTACTATTGGATTCTTTGGGTGAGGTTGCCACCCTTTTAATAAGTCATCTGAATAATAGAGGTTTAAAACGTTACTATTTCCAGTAGACACAAACATCCACCATTTATCTTTGTAGCGAAATATTGAAGGATCATAATATTGATAGCCAGATAATAGATTCCCTACATATTCCCACTTTTCAGGAAACTCTGTTGCTTTATATAATCTCACCGAAAAATCTTGACCACTTTCCGGGATCAAGTAGTACGTATTGTTCCACTCGAAAACATACGGATATGACAAATGAAAATTTTCATCAATAATAACTTTCCTGTAATGCCAGTCCCTTCCATCCGCGCTCTCTGCGTAAGCAATGTCACCTTGAGCAGTTTTCCTGTTTAACGCTTCAAAAAAAATAAAAAATTTCCCCTTATTAAGTACCATAAATGGATCTGCGACTATATCTGCGTCTATATCTATAACATCCTTTGCTGTTAGAATAGGATTAGAAATATCTTCCTTTGCATGCAAGTCAAATAAAGTAGAACCTTCATATATTCCAATAGACCAAGGAGTATTAGTTTGTTCCGGTTCTTGAGTTCTGTGAAATACGGTTTTTATTATTTCATAAGGAAATACTTGATATTTAACAATAATAATCCCATAAATTATGCACCCCACGGATACCACTGCCAACAACAAGATACAATAAACAAGATATTTCTTCATACATTTCCTCCTTATGTCATCTAACGCAAGGTTCCGTTGGAGTGTTGGGTTAGGTGTGATTAATGGTTTTGAGTTACTAAGGTCTCTGAGTTCATTTTTACTGCATAACAGTCATTCTTGATTTCCAAAAGCATTTAACCTTAGCGTTGGTAGTTCTGTAACTTTTTTAACACGATTCATTGAGCGTCATACCCGAGTTTGATTGGTACTCAAGTCAGTCAAAATTATACTCAAGTTATTGTAATTTATTGCGTTGCATTATTTCTCTGAGCAAGAAACTTTAGTCTTTATATTAAAATTTGAATGTTTTTTAAGTTTAAATCGATGTGGACTACTCTAACAGCAAAACACGCAAATAAAATACGTACTAATACCCAGATGCTGCATAAGCCTTAAATGTAAATGGTTCTAAAAACTGGGTATAGATGATGACAAAACCAAATTGATCATCCTAAGAACAATTTCCTTGGAATAATTCGAATGTATTTTTGTTATGGATGCGCCGTTCCAGATTATGTCTGGACTGGGCAATGATTGCGAAAATTTGGATACAACGATGACCTTCGGTTAAGCCGCCCACCGGCAATCCTTTGCCGCTTTCCTGTGCCAGTTTTATGACACCAGTAAAACTAAAGCCAAAATATATTGGTTAACATGTTGACTATTAATGCTTTTTAATAGAATGGCATGTATTTAGCTCTGTTTTTTGCGTGTTATATGGAAATAATTTCTCATAAGTCGAATGGGTGCTCTTCGTAGTTTTTATTAATTTTCCACTTAATGGCGTGAAATGAATGATTGTTCACGTTATTTGTGATTTTTACAAATTACACTTTAACCGAATTTCATGGAAATAATTTCTTATTTATGGGGGAGGGGAAGAGTGCTTTTTGCTTCCTTTGATTTATCCATATAATTCAATGTTATATAAAAAAGAGACATCGAATGTCTCGTAAATTAATGGTCTTATGTATTAGAGGTAATATTGTGTATAAATCAACTAAATTGGCAGGTATGTTTTCGGCCTTACCCAGCTTTTCAGCTGTGGCCTTTAACTTCTTGCCTCAGAAACCCGGAGCAGATTTAAATTTTGACTTACAGTCCTTAGCTATTCAAGGCGATCAGAAAACCCGATCTACGGCAAATCATTCCCCTAGGGATGCTTTTCGATTGTTTAGTAGCCTGAAAAGCATCACCTACAAATTATTTTTTATTGCCTGTATTCAAGGTCTGCTAGGGCTTCAACAAGCTTATGCGGGGACTTATTATGTTTCTCCCTCCGGTAGCGATACCAATGGCGGCACATCACTTACAGCGCCTGTAAGGACTATAAACAACGCGTTGCGCAAGGCTTCGCTTAGTGGTGATATTGTGTATGTAAGGACGGGGACTTATGTGGAAACCGTTTCTATTCAGCAAAGCGGCATTACGCTGAGTGCTTATCCAGGCGATAAGCCGGTTATTGACGGTCAAACTACCTTGCCTGGAGATTGGGGTTCTCTAATTTTTGTAGCAGGCAATTACAACACCGTTTCCGGTTTTGAAGTCAAAAATAGTAATATTAATGGCGTCCGTTTAGGTGGCTATAGTGTGGTGGTAACAGGTCATCATAATACCATCAGTAAGATAAATGCGCACCATGCATGGGAATCTGGGGTGAGAATTCAAGGCGATTATAATATTGTCGAAGATTCTTTGGTATGGCAATCAGTACTCAGTAATTCTCATAACAATGGTAGTGTTGCGGGAGGATGGGGCGCTGGACTTAGCGCGGCTAGAAATTACAGTGCTTCAGCTTTAATACCAGGCATCACCTCTTATCCTATTTTGCGGCGCAATAAGGTTTTTAACAATTGGGGGGAAGGTGTAATCTGCTTCGAGGCAGATCATTGTACGCTGGAAGATAATATTGTTTACGATAATTGGACGGTTAACTTATATCTTTCCGATGCCACCAATAGCTTGGTGCAACGCAACATAGTTTATGTTTCTTCAGCACCTGCCATACCCACTCGAAGCGGTTCACATCCGGGGTTTTTTCTGTCTGATGAGAAGGCATCAGTTCCCCGCTCTAAGAACAATACAATTATCAATAATTCTGTCTACAACGCTAATTTCGAGGCTTTTACTTGGTCGGGGGTTGCTAATGCTGGATTGAACAATGTACTAATAGCTAACAATACCATCGTTGAAGGCAGCTTGTATGTAGGATCTGGCGGAAGCAGTGCCATAGTTAACACAAATTCCCAAATTAGAAACAATATTATTTTAGGAACAAACAGCTCTGTTCCCAGTAAGACCGGCATTACTTTTTCTAATAATAATTGGGCTAGGACACCTTCAGTAGCGGCAACGGTAACCGACATAGTTGGAGATCCGCAGATAGCAAGAACGGGGGCAACGACGCCCGGCAGTTTGACGGCCTCTTATTTCAAAATATTGGAAAGTTCACCGGTGATAGATGCTGCAACGCCGCTAAGTAACGTGGCTGAAGATTTTTTTCGGTCTATTCGTGGAACGGTACCCGATATAGGTGGACATGAGTTCAGTTCAAATACGGTTGATTCTATAGCACCCTCAGCTCCCTCTGGTTTTAGCGCTACAACCAACTCTTCTACTAAAATCACTCTTGTCTGGAGCGCTTCATCTGACAATGTGGGGGTTACCGGTTATAGAATCTATAGAAACAGTATCGAGATTGGCACGAGTGCTGTAACCAGTTTTACAGATAATTCTGTTACTGGAGGGGCAACCTATAGCTATACGATCAAGGCCTACGATGCAGCCGGTAATCTTTCTGCTTCAAGTAGTACAGCAACGGTTACGACACCATTGGCGGCGACGGTAAAAATAACCTCCTACTCTGCGGGTAGTGTTACTTCCACCGGCGCCAAGATAAACTGGACTACTGATATACCTTCTACCGGTGTAGTTTCATACGGAACCAGCACTAATAACCTTGGCTCTAAAGTTAGTGCCAGCACTTCGGCTACGAGTAATTCAGTAGCAATTACTGGGCTGTCCAGCAACACTAAATATTACTATCAGATTAGTGTCAACAGTGGATCCGCTACTGCTTTATCTACTATTTCAAGCTTTATAACGCCCCTTTCCGTTTCAGGCACCTGCACCCAAATTGCTCTAAATGTTTCTGGCGCATGGAGTGATGGTGGCTATAGTTGGATGCTTAGCTATAAATTTGGGATGCCCGCAGACAACAACAATTTCAGTAAACAATCTACTCTGCGTTTGTTTGAGAATGGCTTGGAAATCAGACCTGCGCACTCTCTCCATGCTGATATTAGAACGATGGGCGCAGGAAGGTTCAGTCATTGGAGCCAGACGAATGGAACGGGAGAGTCAATTCGCTTTTCTGCTTCAGACAATACTAATCCACAAACCAACGGAAAGAAGTACAGCTATTGTGTAAAATAGTCGGGTAATCGCGTTTTAATTATCCCATGGATGCGAAGGAGCGCGTGAACTCCCACCCTCTCCCCCTTTGGAAAATTGGGGGGAGGGTGGTTATATATCAAAGTTGCTTAGGCTATTTTATTTACGTTCCTAAGTAAATAATCATTGTCAAAAACGCTGTTAGCTAACAAACGTAACATTGCAGATACGGACGTGAGCGACCGTCAGCAACAATAGTGATCCTATTTTCACTAAGCGTTTTTTGCTCATCTAATACCTCTGAAGTAAAAATTTTTATTTAAGAATTTATTAATCTCCCATCGATACACTTCAAGCGGGTTTTTAGAAATCCTTTCGCATGGAAATGGGAGTAACTTCACGAGTTTAGTTATTTTCTATATATAATTCAGTGTGATATAAAATAGAGACATCGAGTGTCTTGTGAATTAATGGTTATGATTAGAGGTAATATTGTGTATAAATCAACTAAATTAGCATGTTTTTTTGGGGGCTTACCCAGCTTTTTAGAAGCGGCCCCTGGTGCGTCCAAAAAACCAAGATCAGACATGAATATCTTAAATCTGGACTTACAATCCTTGGGTATTCGAGGCAATCAGAAAATTCGATCCACTGTAAGTAATTTTCCTAGGGTAGTCTTCCCTCGTTTATTAAGTGGCATGAAAAATACGACTTGCAAATTGTTTTTTCTTGCTTTTCTTCAAATTCTACTAGGATTTCAACAAGCTAATGCAACCACTTATTATGTTTCAACTTCCGGTAATGATGCTAATAGCGGCACCTCACTTACAGCGCCTGTAAGGACTATAAACAAGGCGTTGAGTAAGGCTTCGCTTAGTGGTGATATTGTGTATGTAAGGACGGGGACTTATGTGGAAACCGTTTCTATTCAGCAAAGCGGCATTACGCTGAGTGCTTATCCAGGCGATAAGCCGGTTGTTGACGGTCAAACCACTTTGCCCAACAAAGACTGGGGGGCTCTAGTTTTTGTATCAGGCAATAACAACACTGTTTCCGGTTTTGAAGTCAAAAATAGTAATATTAATGGCATCCGTTTAGGTGGCTATAGTGTGGTAGTAACAGGTCATCATAATACCATCAGTAAGATAAATGCGCACCATGCATGGGAATCAGGGGTGAGGGTTCAGGGTGATTATAATATTGTTGAAGATTCTTTGATGTGGCAAACAGTGGTCAAAAATTCATATAACAATGGTAGTGTTACAGGAGGGTGGGGTGCTGGACTTAGCGCGGCTAGAAATTACAATGCTTCAGCCTTAATACCAGGCATCACCTCTTATCCTATTTTGCGGCGCAATAAGGTTTTTAACAATTGGGGAGAAGGTGTAATCTGCTTCGAGGCAGATCATTGTACGCTGGAAGATAATATTGTTTACGATAATTGGACGGTTAACTTATATCTTTCTGATGCCACCAATAGCTTGGTGCAACGCAACATAGTTTATGTTTCTTCAGCACCTGCCATACCCACTCGAAATAATTCACGTCCGGGTGTTTTTCTGGCTGATGAAAAAGCAACAGTTCCCCGCTCTACCAAAAATACAATTATCAATAATTTTGTCTACAATGCTAATTTTGAGGCTTTTACTTGGTCGGGGGTTGCTAATGCTGGATTGAACAATGTACTAATAGCCAACAATACCATCGTTGATGGTGGCTTGTTTATAGGGTCTGGCGGAAGCAATGCCATAGTTCATAAAAACTCCCAAATTAGAAATAATATTATTTTTGGGAAGAATAGTTCTGTACTAACTAATAGCGGCATTACCTTTTCCAATAATAATTGGGCTAGGACATCTTCATTAGCGGCAACGGTAACCGACATAGTTGGAGATCCGCAGATAGCAAGAACGGGAACAACGACGCCCGGCACGTTGACATCCTCTTATTTCAAAATATTGGAAAGCTCACCAGTGATAGATGCTGCAACGCCGATAAATAACGTGACTAAGGACTTCTTTCAAGTTGCCCGGGGAACGACACCCGATATAGGTGGGCATGAGTTAAGTTCGAATGCTATTTCATCTCCTTCTACTCCAGCCAACTGCACTCAAATTGCTATCAATGTTTCTGGTGCGGTGAGCGATGGCGGCTATAGTAAGATGCTCGGCTATACATTTGGAACCCCCGCAGACAACAAAAATTTCAATACACAATCTACTCTTCGTTTGTTTGAGAATGGTTGGGAAATGGGGCCTGAGCACTCTTCCCATGCTGATATTAGAAACATGGGTGCTGGAAGATTCAGTCATTGGAGCCAAGTCGATGGAACAGGAGAATCAATTCGCTTTTCTGCTTCAGACAATACAAATCCTCTAACCAATGGAAAGAAATATAGTTATTGTTTAAAATAATTGTAATTACTTTGATCGGGTAGTGGTAGCGGGATTGCCTCGCTACCCCTCTCCCACACCACCTGTAATGCGAAAGACCAATCTGCCGTCTCATGTTTTTGAAAAGAAAATGGTAGATAAACAACCTATTTTGGTGTCCGAAAAAACTTAACCCCTACACACTACAATACCTCTGCTAAAAACCATCAGCATAAACTTGACACCTCTGCCCCCCTCCCTAGCCAGTTTTGTATGGTGATTAACATCAACATTTAAATAGCATCACTCTTTTTCTCAGCGAGAAAAGCGGCATAGTTTTCTATCTAGATTTATTTGTCAATATCTAGGTATTTTACGATATACCAATGTCGAGTCATTTAACTTAGTGTGTATCCATAGTGGATATGCGTCCAACTTGAAATTTACATAGCAAAGAAGTTGGTGTCACGACGCTCAGAAAATTGATTAAGCAAGTTTTTTCGCGCTTCGACAACATTAGAACTCAGCGTTAGTGGATTAAATTTAATTGCCAGCGGAGATGGCCGATGGGATGACTGGCTGGCAGGCATTAGGTTCAAGAGAAAAATTCCAGCCTGGCAAGGGGAGGCAGAGTATGAAAATTCTGGTGACGGGTGGCGCAGGTTTTATCGGTAGTCATACTTGTGTGGAGTTGTTGAACTCAGGATATGAGGTAGTGATCGTTGATAACCTGCTCAACAGCAAAGCCAGCGTGGTGGACAGGGTGGCAACTATTACGGGTAAACAACCAGTGTTGATACTGGCGGATGCGCGCGATCAGGCGGCATTACGTGGCATTTTTTCAAAACACAAGATTGATGCAGTGATCCATTTCGCAGGCCTCAAAGCGGTGGGCGAATCGATCCAGGAACCTTTACAGTATTACGACAACAATATTGGCAGTACTTTGACCTTATGCCAGGTGATGGCGGAATTTGGCGTGTTCCAGTTGGTGTTCAGTTCGTCTGCCACGGTTTATGGCGACCCGGCAAGCGTTCCGATAAGTGAGGATTTCCCGCTTAAAGTGACTAATCCTTACGGTAGGTCGAAGCTGATGAATGAAGAGATCCTGCGTGATCTGTTTGTATCCGATGCACGTTGGCATATTGTACTGCTGCGCTATTTCAACCCGGTAGGTGCGCACGAAAGCGGCATGATAGGCGAGGATCCGAATGGCGTTCCCAATAATCTGATGCCGTATCTATCTCAAGTGGCAGCTGGTAAGTTAAGCGTACTTTCGGTGTATGGTAATGATTGGCCTACGCTGGATGGCACTGGGGTGAGGGATTACATTCATGTATCTGATCTGGCCAATGGTCACAAAAAGGCCTTGGAAAAGATCAATCAAGCGCCTGGCGTTTATACCTACAACCTTGGTACCGGGCGAGGCTACAGTGTGCTGGAAATGATTGCTGCCTTTGAACAGGTGACAGGACGGTCTGTGCCTTATCGCATTGCAGGAAGACGGCCAGGTGATATCGCAATTTGCTATGCTAATACTGCGCTGGCCAAGGCAGATCTAGGCTGGGTGGCAACGCGCGGTTTGGATGAAATGAGTGCCGACTTGTGGCGATGGCAGCAGTTTTGTGCGAGGAGTGTTGGGCAATTAGAGATTACTGATTTAGCCGCGTGTCCGTGAAATTGGAGAAAGATCAGTGGCTGATTGCTCCGTTAGGATGGTATTTAAATAAAAGGGATGAACATGGCAGAGAAGAGACCTCATAATATTGTAGAATTGTTGTAATCTCGCTGGACAATTCGGCTAGGGTTGCCGAGCACTAGGCAGCGGGGAGGGGTGTCTTGGGTAACCACTGTGCCAGCCCCAATGGTGACTCCATCTCCGATACTGACATTAGCGCATATTTGTGCATGAGGGCCAATATACACACCTTCGCCAATCACTAATTTCTTATCTGTAGCCTCGACCGATCCTAACTTGACTTGCTGAAAAATGGTACAGCCTGGCCCAATACGACAATTTCTTATTTCAATCCCCCCGAAGTGATAAATGTGGAGACCGGGTGCAATATCTGCACTTTGGTCAAGATTGATGCTATGGGCTTTACGTACACAAGCTGACAACATCCAGTAGGACGGGTGAAGGGGAGTTGCAATGATCCAGCCGTAGTGGTGTCTGCGTACGTTACTCAGCCAGCGCCCAAAGCGGTATATTATTAGCGCCTGAAGTCCTCTATTTGCTCGTAGCAAACGCAGGAAATCAATTGGGCTGTAGATTTCAGCCCAACGATGTTCTCGCATCATATCGGCGCGAATATTCTCAAACACTTATGCCCTCCCATTTGTCTGTTGCAGGTTGTATGGCATCTGTATCATGGAACATCCGCAACTTGGAATTGTCGAAATTCCGCGACACCAGTCGCGCCGGATTGCCCTGCATTACAACGCCTGCAGGGATACTTTTGCTAAGCACTGTCCCGGGCAGTAGCGTGGAGCCATCGCCGATACTAATAGCGCCGTAAATCACACAATCGGAACCAATCCACACATTGCTTCCAATCTCCGGGCGACCATTATCAGCATGACCCATGCCGATGGTGACTCGCGTACCAATTATTGTCCCTGTGCCAATTTTGCTCGCTCCGAAAATTATATATCCTTGGTCTGAAAAAAAAATACCGTAGTCAATTTTAATGCACTCACTAATTTCAATCTTGGAGTTGGCCTTGATCGCCCACTTCAGCGGAGCAAAGGGCATAAACATGACGCGCCAGACCCATCCCCACCGAGCACTATCCTTACGCTTTAAATACAACAAGTGATTAATACGATGTAGCATCAGCAACTGCAACCCCGGTGAACTCACCATCAATAAAGCGCATGAACCCAAACTCATAGGCCGCCCCGGCCAGCGCAGCCGATGGGCAATATCAAAATCCATCGACATTTTGCTCATCTTGCCGCCTGCTTGCTAGGCAGAGTACTGATAAAATTCAGTAAGGCGGAAGCTACCAATTCCTGTCCGCGTTCATTGAGATGACCGCCATCATCGGTAAGTTCAGGATTCAGCGCCTCGACCTCTTGCCCATTTACGCGTACCTTGCAGCATACACCAGACTCTATCCGGGCAAGATCAAACAAGCGGCCCGCCGCGAGATATCGTTCACGAAGCTGTGTGTTGAACTCTGCACGCTTGGCGTTGTCGAGATACCCGTTGGGCTGTTTGCCCATGAGTCGTTTGATCCAGGCCTTTGGCCCTGTTTGTACCGCCATCAGCGGGGCGGTAACTGGCACGAAGTTGGTATATGGATGTCTTTGAGCCAAGGATTCCAGGCTGGCAATATACTCGTTAGCCACTTGCCTGGCATCGGTAGTAGCATTGAAATCGACATAACATAGCTTCATCAGGGCTACGTCCGCCCCTTGGGCTGCGCCAGCATCAATTGCGGCAGTAAAATCCTGGATTTTTGACATTGGGTCACCGTTCTTGCCGATGGTAAAATGGCTGATACCTTGTGCTACGGGTACCATCCGCCGCTCGTGAATATCAATCTTGACGCCGTCCCGATCGGCTAGACGCGTTATGCCGTTGAGGATGTTATAGCCTACCGACTGGTGACCGAAAACCACGCGCTTTTTTTCCAGTACTTTCCATTCCGGGATCACGTGTTGTGTTGTTATCGCCATTGATGTCTCCTCGTGGTTCGATTTATTACACCCCGGTGCCAGTATCGTCAGCGCAACCAGCAACCACCATTTATTCACATTACTCATCGTCATACCTTGTTTCTGTTTAACTTTATTCATAGAAAAAAACCGGTTGGTTATTTACAAGTGTTTTTAAGATAATAGGAGGATCAATTTTTTTAATCAATTAGTGCTATTACTTAATCAGATGACCCCGATATTGAACTGAATGTCCTACATTAAAACCCAAAGTATTTTTTTAATTCTAAAGTGACTTTTTTAAGTTCATTTGTTTACACTCAGCAGCCAAGTATTGGCGGTTTAGTATTTGGGTCGGCCACTGTCTCCATTGTAATTCCTGCTCAGTGCAGCATAGTAGCAGTGGCTTTGCGCTTGGCTTCGATGTCACGGTAGATGAATTCAGCTTGATCAAGACCAATGCCAAACTCCTTGGACAACTCGGCGCTCGGTTCACCGCTATTGCAAGCCAGCAAGGCAATATCCATTTTGTCGTAAGGAGGGGTGCGATTCAAACTGATGTGAAATCCTGATTTCGCTAGTTCCCAAGCTCCAGCTCTCTTGTCGTTATACACAACTCTGTCCAAGAGTCGTCATACCGGCATGGATGCCGGTATCCAGCGCCATGGACGGTAACTTGACAGCTATGTAAGAGTTTGATCGAAGCGAAGTGCCAGTCGATAGCTTCACATCCATGTGACTGGATTCCGGCATCCCTGCCAGAATGACGGTGTCTCGCAGACACTTGTGTATAACGATGAGAGCTGGAGCTTGGGAACCAGCATAACCACATCAGTTTGAATCGCACCCGTAAGGCAGGGCAAAATAGAATTCGTCTTACTCTTGTGCCATGCTGTAAGTATCGGCGGTGGGTTGGGCGATGCAGATATCCTTGGGAAGCTCCCGTGCCAGAGCATAGTCTTGCGTCTTATAGAGGTGTGCGATAGGCTTTACATCGGCTGAGCTATCACCATTTTTCATGAAAAAGCCTTGGTCGTATTCCAGGCGGTTGGGTGTGAATATTGGTTAAAGATCAGTGTTTATCAATATTTAAACACAATATTGGCATGAATGCGGTTGTTGCCTGCCTTGGTAGTTCCTGCCTCAGCAGTATCCAACGCCGTGGCAAAGGCGATATTGCCCATGAAATATTCGCGCCATTGATAACGCGCACCAAATCCCGTACCACTCAGGTTCCAGTCCTTGACTTGCCCTGCTGTTGTGCTTTGCAGGCGACCGTGACCATAATCGTAAAAAGCAAACAGATTGACTTTTTGCCCTTCGATTGCGGCTAAGGCAGGCAAAGTGGGCGAAGTGACTTCAAATTTTACAATCTGACCGCTATCAGCCCCGGTTTCGCGTTGATCGTAGCCTCTGACATCGAAGCTGCCGCCTATGCCGAGCTGCTCTCCGGCTATCAGCGGGCCGTGGCTCTGCTGACCGGTAAGAGTGGTTTGTAATAGCCAGTCTTTTACATTGACCGAAAAATTGCTGCCAAAGCGTAACAAATCCCAGTTTTGCTTGGCATTAAGGCGGGCCGCCTGGTAATGTGTCTGGGTATTGTGTCCGCCGAAGTCGGTATTGCCTACCCACTGCACATAGTAGCCGGTATGGGTGTTTTGCCAGGGATACTCGCCTTTATATAGCACACTGAACGGTGCACTACGGACATTGGCGCCTAGCTGGATATTTTGAAATTGAATATCATTGATGAAATAGCGATTATCAATGCCCAAATCCAGGCTATGCTCGTACTTGCCCAATTTGGGTAAAAACTGCTGATAATGGATGCCGTACATTTCACCCGCTCCGGTCACCGTCAAATCGGTTGCCACCGTACCCACATTAACCGAGGAATTGGCGTAATAAGCGCTCAACCAGCCTTTGAGCCGATAGATAGGCAAGCTATAGCTGGCACCGTATTGTTTAACGGTATCGGCGTGATCAGGGGAGGTCGAGTAACTGCCGTTGACGATATGATCCATTCCCCACAAATTGCTGTATTGCAATGCGCCGGTCAACCGGTAATCACCCGAACTGACCGTGCCGTAATTATTGGCAGTTAAAGAAGCCTGATAGGGGCGGCGTTCGTTTACTGCAACATTGGCATCTAATTTATCAGGCGTTTTACTGGGTTTAAAGGTGACTTGTACCTGTTTTGAGGGATGTTTATTGGCGACTTTAATCGCTTCGGCCAAATCCTGAGTATTGGGCGATTCAGGCTTTTTAAGGACAGGTAAGCTGGCGATGATGTTGTTCTTGGCAAAGTACTTATTACCGGTCACTTCGATTTCACCTAAGGTAAAGGAGACAATTTGCAGTTTTATATCGCCGGTAGTCAGCGTTTGCGGCGGCACGATAACCCGATAAAACGGGTAGCCCTGTTCGCTGATAATCGATTCAAGCGCCTTGCTGACCTCTTGCAGTTCTTTAAGTGAGTAAGATTTGTTTTGCAGCGGTTTAAAATGCGCGTCAATGAACGGTTGGGACAGCGGCGACAAACCCTCAACCGAAAAATGCGTAATGTTAAACTTGAATTCCGCTGGTGCCGCAGCCAGACAAGATGCCGGAGGAGTTAGGCATAAACCAGCCGTGATTAAGGCTGATCTGATATAGCGGGCAGTAACCCAATGAATTTTGCTATCTATTTTTTGTTGTTTTTTCATGAGTTTTTTGGTTCTGTAGTTGGATTATTTCCAGCGTTAATCTACTTGGAAACTTTGCAGTGCAACGTTTCTACAGGTACAACTTGCAGTTTTATATCGCCGCTAGCCAGTGTTTGCGGCGGCACTATAACCTGATAGAACGGAAATCCCTGCTCGTGAATTACCCGCTCAAGGGCCTTGCTGACATTCTGTAGTTCTTTAAGCGTATAGGATTTGTTTTGTAGCGGTCTAAAATAGTCGTCAATAAACGTTTGAGAAAGCTGCGACAAACCATCAAGTGAAAAATGCGTAACGTTGAACTTGAATTCCTGAGGTGCAGCAGCCAGACAAGATGCCTGCGGAATGAGGCATAAGCTGGCCGCAATTAAGATTGATCTGACTAAACGGGCATTAAATCGATGATTTTTTTTAGCCATTTTTTGTTGTTTTTGCATGATTTTTTCACATAGTCCGCAGATAGCTGAATTTGCCATTGTTATTGCGTAGAAGCATTGCTCCGCAGTTTAAGTTTACATTAACAACCGTCATCACCAGTATCGGAGGTATTGCCACCAATGCCGGATGTATCATTACCAGATGGACTTTTATCAGAGTTTGTTATTTTTTCGCCATCGGAGTTTTTACCTTCCTCTACTGTTTTGGTGTTTTTACCATCGTTAGACTCAACGGTAGTCTTTCCACTGATCGATTTAACATCTGTATCACCTTTGGTTTTAGTGGGTTCTTTAGTCACGTCCTTAGGATTAGTCTTATCCGTCTTCGGATCGCGACCCGTGACCCTATTGAGGTCAATCTGTGTTGATTTAGCAAGATTACCGTCGCTGTCCAAGGTGAATCCCGCCGGTACCGAGGTTATGTTTCCTTGTTCGTCGGTCGAAGTTAGTTCTCCTTCCGTGGTAGTAAGAGTGCCGTTTGATTCGGCATCTCCCGCCGAGCCTCTTATGCCGATAGTGGCAACCGGGGTTTTCAGGGCAAAAGCGTCATGATCGTTTTTACCGATACTGCCGGTTAGCATGCGCATGCCGCCGGCTGCTAAACGCAATAAAACCTGATCTTTTTTATCTTTAATGTTGTAGATGTATTTTTTAATTTCCATTTCACTGTCGGCACTCAGAGTGACTTTTTGACCATCAGGAAATACCACCAGTGCGTAACTCTCCTTTTCACTGTATAGGATGTCGGAGTTATATAAGGGCTTGCCTACCGACAGCGGGCGATTTTTTGCGTCTTTGTCGACCATCTTTTTTGCGAATACTTCGCCTTTAATGTCAACCACGCGCGCCACTATGCTTTCCTCGGTTCTTTCCTTTTTGTCGGCGACTTCTTGCGCACTCTTTGCACAAGCTTCGTCACAAATTTGTATAGCAAACTCTGCTTTTTCAGAACCGGGTTTAACCGTGTCAGTAGGTGTTTTTATTTGGAAGCGTTGAGGGTCACCCTTGGCAATATCACCGGTACTGGCTTGAACGCCGCCTTCATGTAACACTAACTGTGCGGTTTTGTTGGCTGATTGGTTGTCATAGTGATCGATACTAAAGTTACTGTCCGGACGCACGGTTACCTTAGCACCGTCGATAAATTCGATAATCACAAAACTGCGTTCGGTGGTCTGGATATTGTCGCCCTGAAAAATCTCTGTACCGGTACCGAGGATTCGCGGCGCGGCTCCCGGTAACTGGGCGGCATTACTGCCTTTTACAAAGCTGATATGGCCGACGACTTGAGGTGCCGCATAAGCGGGCAGGGTAACCATTAATCCTATTGTCAGACTCAGGACAGGTAAGCACAGCCGTAAGCCATAATGTTTAATAATCTTAGCTAATCGAATAGACATGGTGGTTATAGTAAGAAGGAGATTAATGGATTATCACTTAGTACACTGCTTATTGGTTTTTTTGTCTTCTTTCACCGTGGACGAGGAAGGCCAACCCGTGCTATCACTACTACTCGAATTATCGGCTAAAGGGTTCACTGATTGGGTTGTTCCTAATACCCCTGCGGTCGTTGTCTGTGTGAGCGCCGGTAAGGTATTCCCACCAGAAGTCCCCCCATTAAAATATTGCTGATATAAATCAGCGTAACTTCCGGCAAGAAAGCCACCCGTCAGAGCAATGCTGTTTGCTGAAAGAGGCGCATTAATGGTGAGGATGCCGTTATTACCGGCCGTAAGATTGACGTTGCCACAGCTGCCCGATGCTGAACAGGTGTTAATGCCGTTTATATTATAGTAGTCGGTGGAGTTGGATTTGGAATCATATCCGGTACCACCAGTCATTTGTATGACTTTAAACCCCTGCCCGTTATTAAAGGTAAGGTTTGATCCCTGGGTTTTTGCGGCAAGGTTGGTGATGTTGTTGGCCGCGCTCAGTGTCACTGCGCCGTTCGCAACAATGCCTAAATCCTGTACATTAATAGCCGTCGCACTTTGTGTGATACCGCCGCCACTTAATAAGCCGATGCGGGTGGTTACTGCATTCCGGTCAGAGAGGGTAGAGCTGCCAGAGGTGATGCCAGCGACATAAATGTCTCCTGAAGTAAGCGTGCCCACACTATTACCATTAATGGAGCCATTCTGGTAACCGATACCGATAACGGGGGCGGATATTCTCCACAATTCGGTTATGCTCAGACAAGTTCCAGAACCACCAATACATGCTCCACCGACAGTGATAGGACGCCCGGTAGTAAGGTTGTTGATGCCTACTTCGCTGCCGATAACTCTACCATTGCCAGCAGCATCCCAGGTCAATGTATCTGTTTTCAGATCTACGCTCTGAGTCCCAGCATTTATGGCGTTATTGATGCTTAGGGCATTGGCAGTAATATCTATTTTTTGATTATTGGTGGTGATGCCTTCAATTTTGACGACACCATCAGGCGACAGTACGCTTCCCACGGTAAGGTTGCTGTTGGAAAAAAATCCGAAAGTACCCGTACCCAGTCCGCCCATGCTTAAATCAGCGGCAATGGTGCTTATATTGTTGCCGGAATTGTTCAACCAAACCGATCCCAATGATTTTAATCCCAGGCTACCGCCAATAAGGTTCGCCCCGGTTTGCTGATTGATGCCGACGTTAGATTTTAAACCAATGTTATTGGCAAAAGGTACGGTAATTCCGCTGACGCCATCTACTGTGGAGACGGTCAGCTGGTTGGCGGAGTAATACTTGAAATCGCCTGCTGTGGCCTTACCTGAAATCACGCCGACTGGATTGGCTTCTTTTAATGTCACTGAAGTCCCAGTTAGGCTTAGGGCGGGTACGCTGATGGTAGCACCGGCCTGTTGTGTAATAGCGCCGCCGGAAGTCAGGTTCAACGCACTGGAAATTTTCGTCAATGACAGGGCAGACTTGATGTCTATGGCTCCGCTGCTGGCATCGCCTATGCGCAGGATGGGGGCTGTGATGGTATTTAACTCGGCGTTGCTTAGTTCAAGTGTGTTTGCAGTGGTGTCAACGCTACTGCCAAGACTAATGGCGTTGGTGGTTAATAGGCTAACAGAGCTAGTACCATTGATTGTGCCGATGCTATCCAGCGCCATTTTACCGGCCTTGAGACTAATATTGGCGGCGCTTAAGGATCCATAATTGGTGATCAAACCGGTGGTGTTTAGCTCAAGGTTTCCGCCGTTGCTATTGATGACCGCAGTGGAGCTTATATCAATATTACCCTGACTGCCGGTGCCATTGTTATTGGCTTTGAAAACGAGGTTGAGCTTATTAAAGCTGGAGCTGATGCTGTTGTTGATGATGATGTTGTTGTCGGCCCAAAGCTGCAAAGTGGCATCGCCTCCTGAGGTTTTGCTGATATTGGCTGCTACGGTGATGTTGCCTAAATCGGTGCCGGCACCGGTTGTGGAGATAGTAACGCTAGTTCCGGCGTTCAAGCTACTTTGTATCGTTGCTACATCGGCGATGGAAGTCCCGGTAGGGGTGAACAAGTTGGGTGAACCGCTATTCCAAGAGCCATTAGAGTATGCAGTGTTTTGAATGGTAATGTTGTAAGGGTCAAGCAGCCACTCGCCGCCTATGCCATTGAGCGCGGAAGCATTGATCCTGATGCCCGCCGTATCCAGCCAATGCCCTGACGTTTCAATAAAGCCGCCGTTGCCGCTTGAACTGCCGCCCTTGGCGCTGATGTCGCCGTAAGCGCGGGTCGAATTATCAGACCAGACGATAACTTTGCCGCCGTCGCCGGTGGTCTTGGCATCGGCTTTGATGATCGTATCCTGGCCGATATAAGTCGCTTTGGCATTGTGGACATCGGTATTCTTGCCCTGATAATCACCACCAATTAAAACTTGTCCGCCGCCGTTTTCACCGCTGGCGTCAATTTTGGCCTGATCCAGTACTCCGACATGCTCGCCAAGCAGCTCAATCTTGCCACCTCTGCCAGTTTGAGTGGCCTGGGCTTCAATGGTGCCAAATGCCAAAGTGGTGCCGGTTTTGCTGTCGATATGGATAGTTCCGGCATCGCCCTGGCTGTTATTGGCCGATATTTTGCTGCCTGTCGTTAGCGTAATATCCTGCCCGGCAACCAGTTGGATGTGGCCTTGTTTATCTACCTGGACGCTGTCGGCATTGATTTCGCCGCTGTGGGTGATGGTGTTGGCAAATACATTGATCGCGCCGCCTTCGGATAACAGTTTGCCGAGGTTCAGTACACTATCATCTGGTGCCTGGATCTGGAACCGGATGTCCGGGTTATCCAGATTGGTAATGGTCAGTTCATGTCCTGCCGCCAGGGTAATGGAACCGCCATCGCTCTTGATAATACCGTTGTTTTCTATGTGAGGGGCGATAAGAATAATACTGCCGTTGTTTCCGGCGCGGATAATGCCTTCATTATTAATACCTTCATTGCGGATGTTTCCGGCGGTGGGGCCTGCGATAAAGTGATAATTACCATTTTGAAAATCCTGATCGCTGAGGGCAAGGCTGGACGCAATCAGACCTTGGGTATCAATTACCGCACCTGCGCCGAACACGATGCCGTTCGGATTGATTAGGAAGACTTTGCCGTTGGAGGTAAGCTGTCCCAAAATTTCGCTGGGGTTCTGGCCGATAATGCGGTTGAGTACCGCGCTTTGGCCGTTTTCCTGGATAAATTTGGTGAGTTCGTTTTGGGCAATACTGAAATTTTGCCATTGGATAATCGCATTGGGGCTGTTGGTGATGGTGGTCACGCCCGGTATGGAGGTATTAATGCTGACTTGCGTAGGGTCGAATTGCGCCCCGTCCGGGTTGGCATATGAAAGGGCAGGGTAGAGTACCGTTAAAATTGCCAAGCTAAGCACACTGCGTAACGGCAGGCTCGCACTAAACATTGATTGGCTGGACGCTGACTGTTTTTCTCGGTAGGCTTTCATGTAATAAGTCCACTTTTAATATTGTAATTATTTTACTACATTATGTCGGCTGTTAACTCAATTCCTTAACTTTAAATAATGAAAAATTACTTGCTGGTATGGGTAAATGCGCCATCCCAGTCGATCTCCGGCGGAGATTCAAGGTAGTAAGCTATCCGTTCAAGATAAATTGAATATAGCTTATCATGCGGATATTGCCCTGCCAGTTGCTCAAAAATGTTTTGTGCGGCGTCCCACTGTTGTTGCCGATAGTTGTGCAGGCCCTGATTCAACAGTTCTAGAATCTGCAATTGTTCGGAATTGATGTCTTCTGTTACGCCCAACGGTTCATAAATGGTAATGGGTTTGTGTTTGCCCTTGACGCGTACTTTGTCGAGTTCCCGGTAGGTAAACTCAGGAGCCGCCTGCAGGGTGCTCTCGCTGACGATCATTTTTACGCCATATTGCTTGGTGAGTCCTTCCAGGCGTGAACCCAAGTTGACCGCATCGCCCATTATTGTGTAGGCAATGCGAAATTGCGAACCCATATTGCCTACACTCATTGTTCCGGTATTAAGACCGATACCTATGTCAACTTCCGGCCAGCCTTTGGCTTTAAAATCTTTTTGAATGGTCTTTAAAGCCTGCAAGATTGCCAAGCCCGCTCTTACCGCGTAAGTGGCATGTTGCGGATTGTGCATCGGTGCGCCCCAAAATGCCATGATTGCATCGCCGATATATTTGTCGATAGTGCCTTTGTGATCATGAATGACGCGGGTTACCGGCGTTAATATGTCGTTAATCAGTTCGCATAGTTCCTGCGGCTCCATGCCTTCGGAAATGGTAGTAAAGCCCCGGACATCGGAGAATAATACGGTCATTTCCCGGCTTTCGCCTTTTAAGGAAAATTCTTCATCCGATTGACTCATTTGTTCGACCAGTTCGGGCGGGATATATTGGCCGAACATGTTGCCCATTTGTTTTTTCTTTCGGCTTTCGAAGAAAAAACCGAAAAACAGCTGGATGCCGTACAGCGCAGTCAATAAAGTGATGGGGGTTGCCAGTATGGTATCGATGTTCAAAATTGCCCAGCAGTAAAAATTAAATGCAATCCCGGTTACAAGTAATGCGCTGAAAACAATGGCAGATAAAAATACCGGTAAGCGGGGGAATATAAAAACAGCTAACAGGCTGATCAACAACAATTCGATCAATTCGATCCCTTGGATATAGCTGGGTCTGGATTTGAGATTGTGATTGATTAAGCCGCTGAGAATATTGGCATGGATTTCCACCCCGGCATAAAGTTCTTGTACGGGTGTCACCCGTAAGTCGAGCAGCCCGGCCGCCGAGGTGCCGACAATCACAATTTTATCTTTTAGTTTCTCTTGGGGTACAACGGTGTTTAATACATCGGTTGCCGAAACATAAGGGAAACTGCCTTGTCGTCCTCGATAGGGTACTAATAGAGTGCTGGTTTTATCGACTGGGATATGAAAATCTTCGATGTCCAGGGCTTCAAGCTGATTATTGCTCTTGCCATAGACATCATCGCCGGTAATAAAGTTAACTTCCGGCATACCCAGCAAGGTTCTGTATAAAGCCAGTGACAAAGCTTCATAAAGCTGATTGTTGTAATTGATTAATAGCGGCAGTCTACGATAAACGCCATCCTCGTCGACAGTGGGGTTGTTAAAAAAACCGCCGTGCATTGCCGTTGATTGTAGTTTCGGAAGGTTGGAAGCATAGCTTTGTTCTTTGAACAATAAATGGCTGAACGGGTGTTGATCTGCCGCCGCTAAGGGCGTGGGCAACATACCCACTTCAGGTGTTTTTTCTTTGATATGGCTGGCAAAATAACCCAAGACTACAGGCCGATTCTTCAGGCTTGCGGCAAACATGTCGTCGTAAGACAAATGCGGACGCATGGTTTCGAATGCCGATAAAAAATTGGCATCCTTTTGCAACGGGCCAGTGGCCAGTTTTTCTAACAACTCCACGCCGTCGCTGGTATCGGCTTCCGAGAAAACCACATCGAATCCCAATAACTTTACGTTGTAGTAGTCGAACAGAATGTCGACCAAATAGGCCAGTTTATCCCGACGCCAGGGCCAGCGACCTTCTTTGGCAAGGCTTTCCTCGTCTATATCGATAATGACAATGTTCTGATTAACCGTGTTTTCAAGCGTCGCCCGCATGCGCAAGTCATATAAGATATTTTCCATGCGCTGCAGGGTCGGAATATGCAGCCAGTGTGCGGTGTGCGCCATGAATAACAGCGTGATCAGGGTGCATGCCAGAACACGATAGGATTTAATCCATTTATTACTGAATTTCATCTAAGAAGCCTGTGAGGCGTGGGGACGGGAATATTTAACCGCAATACTTAGGCTATGCTGTGCGTATCTTTCGGCGTTCAATGGCGTGCACAGCGTACCCTAGATATTTAGTCGACATCATTTTGGAAATCATCCAGAAATTTTTCGGCATATGTTTTATAGATCTTATGTTCGATGAAGGTGTCGAGCAGGTCAGGATCAATATGCCCTTCTTCTTTCATTTTTTTTAAAATAAATAGCGTATCAGAGATTTTTTTTCCAGATTTGTAGGGTCTGTCACAAGCGGTTAAGGCTTCAAAGACATCCGCTATTGCCATTGCCCGTGCCGGAATGGACATCTCTTCACGCGTTAGACCTTTTGGATAGCCTTTTCCATCCATGCGCTCGTGATGCCCGCCGGCATACTCAACGACGCGTTGTAAGTGTTTGGGGAATTTAATGGCTTCCAGCATGGAAATGGTAAGGTTGACGTGGTTATTGATGATTTTCCGTTCTTCCAAGGTTAACGTACCCCGGAAAATACATAAATTATAGACTTCGTCGTCGCTTAATAAGGGGGTCTCGACATTGTTTAGCGACCAAGTAAGCTTTTGTAATGAATGAATGCGGGTCATGTCTTCATCTGACATGGCTTCTCCGCCCGTATTGCTACAGCGGATGAACTCCAAGGCATCATCCACATGGGCGATATTAGCTTGGAAAGCTTGTTCCAGCTCTGATGACGGGGATTTATTGTCTTTGATGTCGGCAATCTGTTGCTTGAGATAGGCAATTTCATGATCGCGTTTTAATACTTCAAAGCGGGTTTCCAGTAAATGAATGCGGTCAAAAATGGCTTCCAGCTTTGTTGCCTTGTCAACGACGTGAACGGGCGTGACGATTTTGCCGCAATCGTGTAGCCAAGCCGCAATGCTGAGTTCGTATCGGTCTGCATCATTAAGTGTAAAATTCTGCAAATAACCATGGTCAGTTTGATGTGCTGCTTCTGTCAGCATTATCGCTAACTCCGGAACACGGCGACAATGTCCACCGGTATACGGCGATTTTTCATCGACTGCTGTCGCTAATAATTTGATCATCGATTCAAACATGTTTTCCAAGTCGGTAATCAGCTGTTGCTTGGTTAACACGGTTGCCGCTTGTGAAGCCAGTGCTTCGGCAAAGCGTTGTGAGACCGAATCGAACGAAATGATTTCTTTGGTTTCAGGATCAATCGCGTTAATTAGTTGCAGGATGCCGATGATCTCGCCTTGGTGGTCAGTCAGGGGTATAGACAGGAAAGACTTTGAGCGGTAATTGTTTTTTTTGTCGAATGCCTTGGTGCCGGTAAAGTCGAAATGCACTGCATCGTAAGCATCCTCTATATTGATGGTTTTGTTGTGGTGGTATGAATAACAAACCACGTTCTTAAGGTTGGGTTCCCCATTTTCTCCGAACAGTGGAATATTCGGGATGCTTATAGTATTTCCGCCGCCGCCCAAAGAAATGCCCAAGCTATCTGAACGGATGATTTCTATTTTGATTGTGTCGCCATATACCCGGTATATCGTCCCCCCATCTGAATTGGTAATGGATTTTGCCCCGAGCAGAATTTTTTCCAATAACTGTGTCGTATCCTTTTCGGAGGAAAGCGCAATACCGATCTCAGTTAGCTGTTCAACTTGCCCGACGATTTTTTGTATATCGGAGGAAAGCTCGGAACCAATGTTGGTGATCTTTTCAGATGGGTTGCTGATATTTTTCGTAGTCATGTACTCGGTACTGAAATCTTTGAAAACTATTTTTAACTATAGTCGAAGTGACGTGGCGACGCAAAAAATAGATTGTTATTTATACGGTTTATCCGCTCAGTTGACTATTCTAGCCTGTCATCAGAGTCTTAATATGGACGCCGACACTGGCAGCTAATGCCTTAAGGTTATAGCCGCCTTCCAATGCCGAGATAATCCTACCCTTGCAGCAGCTGTCGGCGATGGACATCAGTTGTTGAGTAATCCACTTGAAATCATCTTCAATCAGCATAATGGATGCTAACGGGTCATCTTTGTGTGCATCAAAACCGGCTGAAATCAGCAATAAATCAGGCCTGAAGTTTTTCAGCGCCGGTAAAATAATGCGGCTGTATTTTTGCCTGAATTCAACGCCCGAGTCACCCGCAGCCAGCGGCACATTGATGATATTGCCGACGCCGGTTTCTGATGGATGCCCGGTGCCGGGGTAACATGGCATTTGGTGGCTGGATGCATAAAGTACATCGGGTTGATTGCAAAAAGCCGCCTGGGTGCCGTTGCCGTGGTGAACATCAAAGTCAACAATGGCGATGCGTTCGAGTTGATAATGCTTGCGCGCATAACTTGCCGCAATCGCTATGTTATTAAACAGGCAAAAGCCCATTGCTTGCTGGGGTTCAGCGTGATGCCCAGGCGGGCGTATCGCGCAAAAGGCATTGTCGGCTTTGCCGGTCAGGACTTTGTCAACCGCATCGCAAACAGCGCCCACCGCACGGAAAGCGGCTAGTTTTGATCCGGGCGAAAGCACCGTGTCTTGATCTAAAAAGTGTTTGCCTTGTTTGGGGATAGCTTCAAGAATGGCATCAATATGAAACTGGGGATGAATCAGCCTGATTTGCTGTTCTGTGCCGAGCGGCGGGGATTGCCTGATTAAGCTTGAGAACTCGGGTGTTGCCAATGCATGTTCGATGCTCCTGAGTCGGCCAGCGCATTCGGGATGCTCCGTGCCAGTTTCATGAAGAAGGAAATCAGGGTGACTGTAATAAAGTGTCTTCACAACGCCTCGTTTGGCTGACTTTTAGATCATTAATGCTCGACGGATGGCTGTCTTCAGCTTTCAAAATATCAAGCGGATTCATTTTAGCAGATGTCGTCGCATTCAGTTTGTAGCCAAAACCCTTTACAGTCAAAATCCATTGCGGATTGTTAGGGTCGGTTTCAACTTTTTTTCTTAATAAGTGCATATATTGATAAAGATCCGATTTGGTTACCCGGTTATTTTCAGGCCAAACGTGGTTGATAATCTCGTCGGACATGAACACGCGATCGACATCTTTTGCTAACAACTCGAAAAGCTCAAATTCTTTACGGGTCAAATTCAGCGATTTCCCGTTCATTTGGACGCATTTGGAGCGAAGATCAATTTGAAAAGGCTCGACTATAAAGTAATCGGCATCCCCATTAACGGGTTGATTATCAGAAACAGCTGCATTTTGCCGCTCAAGCATTAACTGCCTGCGATCATGGGCGGCCCGCCTTGCCTGATTTCGTTTTTCTTGAATAAAGTGATGATGATGTTTGAATCGGTTGAGCAGATAATTGTCCAGTTGATTAAGCCCCAGCGGGGCATCCAAAATTGCGTCTATCCAACAAGCCATGTCCTTTTCTAAACAAGAGACGTTATTAACAGCACGTAAGTAGCATACTGGAATTTGATGGTTAATGCTCATCTTGCGAATTAACTTAAAATCCGTTTTTGGGGATGGGTCTTGTGCCAGACCCATAGCGAGAATAATCAAGTTTGGCTGCATCTGAACCACTGCATTAAGCGATTCCCGAGTGGCGATTACTTCAAAAAATTTATAGCGATGTGCATGACAATATCCTTTTAATAAGCCTAAGTGAAAGGGGTCATCACTAATCAGCACAATTCGAAAATCGGTAGTCATATGAGTCCTCGGAAAATCCATTAAAGCGAACAGACACAGGGCCTGAGGAGACGGCAAATAAAAATGGTTTATTTGCGAACAACAAAATGAAAGCTTTAAAAGCTAAAAGTAATAATAAATTAGCAAGTTACATTAAACATTATCACAACCATGACCTAATACGAATTAGTAGTACTGCGTACTGAAGTATTTACTTAATTTTAGCCGCAACTGCTTTGAACATTTTGGTCGGCCGATTCCCCTTACAGCTTAAAAATTGTGCTATTTACACAGACAACTTAAGTATTGGCACGTATTACATTTAAGTATTTGCTTTGTTAAGGTTAGTAACATCAATTTAAACTTAAAAAATGCTCTTTTTTAGGTTTAGTGAGTGAGTTATTCATTGCAAGAGAATTTGCTTGGCATAACTCAAAAACGGCTAACTTAATTATTAGCTGGCAATACGATTGCTATAACAGCCAGACAAAGCTATTGCCGTGACAAGTTTTTCCGGCGTACTTCATAAACTCGTAAAGGTGATGTATGAGAAAGGGCACAATTGAACAGAACCCGCTACGGTTGATAACTGAGGTGCAACGGCATCTTGTTTTAGAAAAGGATCCCTTAGTTCGTCCCGCTGACGAATTACTTAATGAATTGCAATTGCACCAGCTTGAACTCCAGATGCAGAACGAGGAGTTGCGACGTGCACATGTCGCCCTGGAGGAGTCTCGTGATCGTTATGCCGAGCTGTATGATTTTGCTCCGGTCGGCTACCTCACTCTCTCGAACAAGGGCCTGATTACTGAAATTAATTCCACGACTGCAGGGCTGCTTGGCCTGGAGCGGAAAAAATTGCTGCACCGTTATTTTGCGGCCTTTGTCACAGCCGATGACGGCGACTGTTGGCATCTTTTTTTCTCGGATGTGATGAAGCATAACCAGCGGCAAAATACCGGGTTAACTTTGAAACGCAACGATGGTGTTGTGTTTTCTGTTCAGTTGGATTGCCATCATGTCATGACCGGTGACAAAGAATCTGTACTGTATATTACGCTGACAGATATTACTGAAAGCAAGCATGCAGAGTCGATCTTGCATGAGGTTGAAACACATACACTGTCGATGGCCTTGGCCTGTGCCGAGATGGGTTCATGGGACTGGGAGATCAGCACTGGATGCGTCATTTTCAATCAACGTTGGGCCAAGATGCGCGGCTACCGGTTAGCAGACATAGAGCCACACGTCGATACCTGGGAAAACGGTATCCATCCCAATGATTTTCCCGCCTTTCATGCCGCTTTGACCGCGCACTTGGAAAATCGTACGCCATTTTTTCAAGCCGAATATCGTGTTCGCACCTTGGCGGGGCCATTGATTTGGCTATTGAGTCGCGGCACCGTGATCAAGCGCGATACCCAGGGCAATCCCCTGCGTATCGCCGGTATCGAGATGGACATCACTGAGCGTAAACATAATGATGAAGAGCTGCGCATTGCCGCCATTGCTTTTGAGTCTCAGGAGGGAATGATTGTAACTGACGCCAATGCCGTTATCATCCGGGTCAATCAGGCTTTTACCCGGTTGACCGGTTACAGCGCAGCAGAAGCCGTGGGTCAGACGCCGCACCTGCTCAGTTCAGGGCGACACGACAAAGCCTTCTATCAACGGATGTGGGCCTCTTTGAAAGAGCACGGTTTCTGGCAGGGCGAGATCTGGAACCGGCGTAAAAACGGCATGATTTACGCCGAGTGGCTAAACATATCTTCGGTCAGCGCAGCCGACGGCACCATTACCCATTACGTCGCTTCCTTTACCGATCTCACCAACAACAAGGAGGCGGCTGCTGAAATTCATCGGTTGGCGTATTACGATCCGCTTACTAAATTGCCAAATCGCCGCTTGTTTCAGGAACAGCTGGGCAAGGCGCTTGCCGTCAGCGGTCGAAGCCGAAAGTACGGTGCATTGCTGTTCATAGACCTGGATAACTTCAAATCGCTGAATGATACCTTGGGTCACGATATGGGCGACATGCTGCTGACACAGGTCGCTATGCGTCTTTTGAGTTGCATACGCGAGGGTGACACCGTGGCTCGTCAGGGAGGTGACGAGTTTGTGGTCATGCTGGAGGAGTTGAGTCAGAATCCCGAGGAAGCCGCTACCCAGGCAGAGGAAGTTGGCGAGAAAATCCTCGCAGTGCTTAACCAGACCTATCGGCTCGCTAGCTATGAATATCATAGCACCCCTAGGAGACTGTCGGATTTTGCAGTGCAAAAAGTGTTAAAATAGCCCCACCGAAACACGGAATCAAAAACAAAAATGGCTACCCAATTCATCCTGATTGATCGGGATACCCCCTACATCTTGCCGCCGTGTGTTCAGGATTATTTGC
>CAMAUL010000020.1 GCA_945861405.1 Candidatus Methylobacter oryzae
AAGCCCCGGTTGAGCTGGACAATTATACAGTGCCTTTTTAACTTGTCAACGTCATGTTGATTTTTTCTTCACCTTCCATCCCTGTCAAAGCCTGCTGACAAGCCCCGAAGAAGCCGACTATTATAACTAATTCGGCTTTCCAGTCAACATCCATGCCAACTTTATTTGCTGCTAACTATTCCCAAATAATTTGCCCTACTTAAAGCAGGGTAGACATTGGACGGCGAATCACTCGCGTCAAGCCGTTATTCTTACTCGCGCAAACTTTCTTTTTCCCACCTGATAAACATGATGACTGCCTACCGGAATCTCCAACTTTTGATCGGAAACTTTCTCCCCGTCAATCTTAACCGCCCCCTGCTTTATCATGCGGTTAGCCTCGGATGTGCTCTCCGTTAGCCCGGCATCCTTTAATAGATTCGCTATACCGTAACCTGAACCCTCAGCCTTTAACTCCAACTCATCCATCGCATCAGGCATCGCGCCACGCTGGAATCTGGCTTCAAAGTTTTCCAATGCTTTGATGGCAGCGGCTGCATCATGGAATCTTTCTATAATTTCCTGAGCCAGCTTTACTTTGTAATTTCTCGGGTTTGCGCCCTGCTTGCACTCCTCCGCCCATAGGCTTATCTCGGTCATCGGGCGAAAACTCAACAACTCAAAATAACGCCACATCAACTCATCCGATATGGACATCAATTTGCCGAACATGTCATCGGCAGAGTCGGCTATGCCGACATAATTATTCAGCGACTTGGACATTTTTTGCACACCATCCAGCCCTTCCAAAATAGGCATAGTCATGACAACCTGGGGCTTTTGCCCGAAAGCCTCTTGCAGCTGCCGCCCAACCAGCAGGTTAAACTTTTGATCGGTACCGCCCAACTCCACATCGGCTTTCATCGCCACCGAATCATAACCCTGAATCAAAGGGTACAAAAACTCATGTATCGCAATAGGCTGCCCACCTTTAAAGCGCTTACTGAAATCGTCCCGCTCCAGCATTCTGGCAACGGTATGCTTTGCGGCCAATTGAATCAAATCAGCGGGCGACATCGCATTCATCCAGCTTGAATTGAACATCACCAGCGTCTTGGTCGGATCCAGGATTTTAAATATCTGCTCTTCGTAGGTTCTGGCATTGTCAATAACCTCATCCCGCGTCAATGGCTTGCGGGTCACGTTTTTCCCGGTCGGATCACCTATCATGCCGGTAAAATCGCCAATCAGAAATAGAACCTCATGCCCCAAATCCTGAAACTGCTTCAATTTATTAATCAATACAGTATGCCCCAAATGCAAATCGGGAGCAGTCGGATCAAAACCTGCCTTGATGCGAAGAGGCCGCCCTTCTTCCAGCTTTTTGATTAATTCTTGCTTGACCAAAACCTCATCAGTCCCTCTAAGAAGGTGTTCCAATACGTCCTCTTGCAATGCCTTTCTCCAAAATATCTACAAATAATTCATTATAGAATTAATAACCGACTCGCTGAATAAAAACTTTGTACCGCCTATAATTGGTAAAAACCTTTAAAACCGCTTAAAATAGACCTATAAAATCATTAAATACTTTCTGATTTATTTAATTTTTAATTACTTAGCGCTGCCTAGTGAAAAATAAAATCTATACATCATTGCTCTTTGGGATATGCGCAGCCGTTTCAATAACCGGTTACACACAGACAAAACCGGCAAGCAAACCCGCACCAGCTAAGACTGCCACACACACAAAACCTGTTGACAAAAAAAAACCTACGACTACCGTTAAAACCGAGACTAACAATAAAAAACAGCCTGTTACACCAAAAACAACCAATAAAAAAGACGCTATTACTGCGATTAGACAAGCCACCCAGAAAAAATCTGTCGCAACATCTAAATCTATTACCAAACAACCAACCATCGTTTCTGCCAAGTCAAAAAACGACAAACAATCCATTGCAACATCGAAGTCGAGCAAAAAAAACCATTCAATTGCTTCGCTTAAGTCCGATAAGCCAGGAACCCAAATACATACCGTTATTGCCTCTAAATCAATCAAATCTGTTTTAATAAAGTCCACCGGCCACAAGAAACCGGAAAAAAATACCTCTACCAAGTCGGAATTTGACGATGACGAATCAGTCCAAGTCATCCATACCAGCAACGACAAACCGTTCCGCCCCATCTCAATCGAGCATTTACAGGCCACACAAACCAACACGGCTCATGTAGCCATAGAGACCTCTTTATTTCTGGATGGACTCGAAGCGGGCTTGTCAAAAGAGCTGCTCCTGCAACTTGCCGAGATTTTTGCATGGGACATCGATTTTGCCACCAATCTACGCCCCGGCGATCAATTCACGATTGTGTATGGCAAAAAAATAGTGGATGGCAAAGAAACCGATAGCGACGAAATCATTGCCGCCGAATTTATCAACCAAGGCGTGTCTTACACAGCAGTCCGATACATCAATGAGTCTGGAACCAGCTATTACACGCCGGACGGTGAATCCATGCAAAGAGCCTTTTTAAGTGCGCCGGTTGACTTTATTCAGATCAGCTCCCCTTTTGACCCCCACCGCAAGCACCCGATACTTAACAGGATTCGCGCTCATAAGGGCGTTGATTATGCGGCAAGAACTGGAACGCCGGTAAAAACAACCGGGGATGGAATCGTCACCTTCTGCGGACGCAGTGGCGCCTATGGGCAAGTCGTCATTATTCAACATAATGACCGCTATGAAACGCTTTATGCCCACATGTCCGATTTCAAGAAAGGCTTAAGCGTCGGCAATCATGTCAAGCAAAGCGACGTTATCGGCTATGTGGGCCAAACAGGCTTAGCCACTGGCCCTCACTTGCATTACGAATTTCATGTCGACGGCATTTACCAGAACCCGGAGACGGTCAAAATACCGCATTCAATGCCTATCAGCAACGCATCGCTGGCTGATTTTAAAGCGCAAACCCAAATGTTCTTTGCCCAGCTTAATCAGGTCAAAGCGAAAAATCTGGTTGCGAAAAACCACTCGGCAAATGCCCTGCCTCCTGCATCCATGCAGCCATCCCGTTACGATTAATTTACGCAATGCCTGAGCTTTATATTGGCCTTATGTCCGGCACCAGCCTGGATGGGATTGACGCGGCTTTGGTTGATTTTACAGATAGCAAAGCCCAGCTTGTCGGGTTCGAATACCTACCCTTCCCTGCCGAGCTTCAAAACGCCCTACAGCGACTTAGCAAGCCTGACGCGCTGATTTCGCTCAAAGAATACGGTGCCATGGATGCTAGGCTGGGCCATTTATTCGCAGACATAGTTAATAGCCTGCTTGCCAAAACCGATATTCCTGCCGCATCGGTCAGCGCTATCGGCAGCCATGGCTTAACCGTCTACCATGCGCCCGACAATAAATTCCCTTTTTCCCTGCAAATCGGCGACCCCAACGTTATTGCCGAACTTACCGGCATCACCACCGTGGCCGATTTCAGACGCCGGGATATTGCAGCCAAAGGCCAAGGCGCGCCGCTGGTTCCGGCCTATCATCAAGCCGTATTCCACCACCCTAATGAGCATCGCTGCATCGTCAACATAGGCGGCATCGCCAATATTACCGTGCTGTCTAAAGACCCGTCCGCGCCAGTCATCGGCTTCGATACCGGCCCCGGCAACACCTTGATGGATTTATGGATCAAACTGCAACAAAACCAGCAGTACGATAAAAACGGCGACTGGGGTCAAACCGGCAACATCGACCATGATTTGGTG
The DNA here is from genome assembly GCA_945861405.1 of Candidatus Methylobacter oryzae. Classification (GTDB taxonomy): domain Bacteria; phylum Pseudomonadota; class Gammaproteobacteria; order Methylococcales; family Methylomonadaceae; genus Methylobacter_A; species Methylobacter_A oryzae_A. The sequence goes on from CAMAUL010000020.1 coordinate 3,749, forward strand.
GATCTTTTAACACAAGACCCTTATTTCAATGCCGCCCCGCCCAAAAGCACCGGCAAAGAATATTTCTCGCTAGCCTGGGTTTACCAGTATTTCGATGCATTCAGCTACAAGCCCGAAGACGTACAGGCCAGCTTGTGTTTTTTAACGGCGATAACGATTTGCGATGCGATCAAAAAATACGCGCCAAATACCGAGCGGGTATTGATTTGCGGCGGCGGCAGTCACAATGCCTATTTGCTGGAACTCATGCAACAAAACATGGAATGCCCTGTTGAATCAACCGAGCGTTACGGCCTGCATCCCGATCATGTTGAAGCGATGGCATTTGCGTGGCTAGCCAGACAAACCATGAATCATCTGCCGGGCAATCTTAAGGAAGTCACTGGAGCGGTTAACGCTGTGATTCTGGGGGGAATTTATCAGGGAAACAAAAAGGGCGGCATCCTGCCGCCCGTCGAAGGGGAGAAACTATAAAACTACGCCGAAAAAGACGAGCCGCAACCGCAAGTCGTCGTCGCGTTAGGATTGCGGATAACAAACTGGGCTCCGGACAAATCTTCTTTATAATCGATTTCAGCGCCGGATAAATACTGGATGCTCATCGCATCAATCAACACCGTGACACCGCCGTTTTCAACGCAGGTATCGTCTTCATTGACTTCCTCATCAAACGTAAAACCGTATTGAAACCCTGAGCAGCCGCCGCCTGAAACATAAACCCTCAGTTTCAGATTATCATTGCCTTCCTCGGCGATCAATTCACCCACCTTGGCGGCGGCGCTATCAGAAAAAACTATTGGATTTGACATAGATTAATCACTATAAAAAATGAAGTTAAATAAATTATGACTATACCAAGCATTTTAGTCAAGAATTATGGATAAAGGGCGATTATCTTTAGCCCTGAGTCTTCCTGTAGCCCGAACATCAGGTTCATATTTTGCACCGCCTGCCCGGCCGCACCCTTAACCAGGTTATCAATCACCGACAGCACCACGATAGTTTGACCACCCTGCGGCTGATGTATCGAAATCTGGCAGTTATTGCTGCCCCGGACATTCCGGGTGTCGGGATGCGAGCCTTGCGGCAACACATCGACAAATACCTCATTAGCGTATCTTTGTTCATACAAAGCCTGCACATCATCCAGATTGCCCTGCGCCTGACCGTATAAAGTCGCGTGTATGCCCCGGATCATCGGCGTCAAATGCGGCACGAAAGTCAAGCCGACCGATTTTCCGGCGACCAGCGCTAGCCCTTGGGCAATTTCCGGCAAATGCCGGTGACCGCCGACCGCATAAGCCTTGAAACTCTCGCCGGTTTCGCTCATTAACGTCGCCAGTTCCGCCTTGCGCCCCGCCCCGCTGACGCCGGATTTAACATCGGCGATCAAATGCTTAACATCGATCAGATCGTTTTCCAGCAACGGCAAAAAACCCAGCTGCACCGCAGTCGGATAGCAGCCCGGACAGGCGATTAAATCAGCCTTTTTAATCGCCTCACGATTCACTTCCGGTAACCCGTAAACCGCATCGGCGATTAAATCGGGACAGGCATGTTCCATACCATACCATTTGCCCCACTCCTTGGCATCTTTCAACCGAAAATCGGCAGACAGGTCTATCACCTTAACGCCGCGCGCCAGCAACTGCTCCGCCATCAGCATCGCCGTGCCGTTCGGCGTCGCAAAGAACACCACATCGCATTCGGCCAGGGTTTCGACCTCGGGCAAGCTAAATACCGCACCGATAGCGCCGCGCAAGCTGGGATAAGTCGCGTCCACCCGAAGCCCCGCATCAGCGCGGGACGTGACCACCGCCACCTCAACCTCCGCATGCAACGCCAAAATCCGCAATAGCTCAACGCCGGTGTACCCGGTTCCGCCCACAATACCTGCACGAATCATCGTTTTATCCTGCCCCACACATTGTTTATGAAAATAACTGAGGCATATAATAACCGCAACTTGGATTATTGACGATGTTGTGACTATGCCGCTACCCGATCAAATGCTTGCGATTGAAATCGACAACGGTGTTTTAAAGCCGGTTCAACGCGCCATCCCCACGCCGTCGGCAAACCAAGTGTTGATTAAAGTTGCCGCCGCCGGGGTCAATCGACCCGATGTGATGCAGCGCCAGGGCTTATATCCGCCACCACCCGGTGCATCAGACATTCCGGGGCTAGACGTTGCTGGAACCATTCAGGCATTAGGAGATAATATCGGCCAGCTCCAGATAAATGATAAGGTCTGCGCCTTGGTGACAGGCGGCGGCTATGCCGAGTATTGCCTAGCCTCGGCGGCGCTGTGCCTGCCCGTGCCGGAAGGCCTGTCTTTTACCCAAGCCGCCGCATTACCGGAAGCTTTTTTCACAGTCTGGAGCAATGTGTTCGACCGCGCCCGGTTGCAGCCCGGCGAAACGCTGCTGGTACACGGCGGTACCAGCGGCATAGGCACGACGGCGATACAACTGGGTCAAGCCTTCAACGCCAAAATCATCGTCACCGCAGGCTCACCAGAAAAATGCGAATTCTGCCTGCAACTCGGCGCCGATGCTGCGATCAACTACCGGGAACTGGATTTTGTCGAAGAGATCAAACGCCTTACCAGCAACACAGGCGTCGATGTTATCCTGGACATGATCGGCGGCGACTATTTTCCGCGCAACCTAAAATGCATGGCCGATGATGCCCGGCTGGTGCAAATCGCCATACAAAACGGCGCGAAAGCCGAACTAAACCTGTTGCCGGTCATGCTTAAACGTCTTACTATCACCGGCTCCACTTTAAGAACCAGGGACGATGGCTTTAAAGCCGCTATCGCCAAGCAGCTGCTGGAAAAAGTCTGGCCCTTATTGGCCTCAGGATCAATCAAACCGGTTATCCATTCAACTTTTGCACTCACCGATGCCGCAAAAGCCCATCAACTCATGGAAAGCAGCCAACACATCGGCAAAATCATCTTAACGGTATAAAACTATGACTTACACGACGCTTGTTTCCACACAAATACTCCATCAACAGCTTAATAATCCCGACTGGATTATCGTCGATTGCCGCTTTTCATTGGCAGATACCGAAGCCGGTGCTAAAGCCTATCGGCACGGACATATCCCCAATGCCCGCTACGCGCATCTGGACAAGGACTTATCCTCGGCAATCACCGACTTTACCGGACGCCATCCTTTGCCTAACTTGGCTTTATTGGCAAAAAAACTGGGCGACTGGGGCATAAGTAACAGCAGCCAAGTGGTTGTTTATGACGATGCAGGCGGCGCTTTTGCAGGCCGCCTATGGTGGCTGTTGCGCTCTATGGGACACGACAAGGTTGCGGTATTGGACGGCGGCATCAAGCACTGGCAAAAACAAGGCTTGCCCGTCATCACAACCCTACCCAAAGTTAAGCCCGCCACCTTCAGGCCGTATTTGAACGAGGCCTCTTGGCTTAATGCCGTACAGCTGCAAAACGATTTGGCGCAAAAAACCATCTGCCTGATCGATGCCAGAACGCCCGAACGCTATCGCGGCGAACAAGAACCCATCGACCCGGTTACAGGCCACATTCCCGGCGCATTAAACCGGGCATTTCAATTAAACCTGGGCAGCAACGGCTTGTTTTTACCGGCGGAACAATTGCGCAAACAGTTTAATCAGCTTATCGGCGTTACCGCGCCCGAACAAGTCGTTCATTATTGCGGCTCCGGTGTCACCGCCTGCCACAACTTACTGGCGATGGAACATGCGGGATTAACCGGTTCCAAGCTTTATGCGGGGTCTTGGAGCGAGTGGATCAGGAATAAAAACCGGGCGGTTGCGAAGGGGTGAGTGGCGCGCAAAACCTATCCCATTCACAATGCCGCTAAGTTAATGAAAGCCTTCGGCATTTGGAGTGCAGGTTCCGCCTGCTAACGCAAGCAGAGCTTGCACTCCAGCGATCACTATTTCTCATCTGAGCTAAAAAATCGCTTAACTTAACGGCATTGCCCACATTCAGCCAAACATAATTACTATCCATGCCTGATACTTCACGGTTGTTTTTCGCCTTATGGCCTGACGATGAAACCCGGCAAGCCATGACGCGCTTGAGCCAATCTATCGAAGTTAAAGATTTCAAACAGGTACAGCAGCACAATTTCCATGTGACCTTGGTGTTTTTGGGGCCGGTTGACAAGGATGTTGAATCATTGCTTAAGCAGTCGGCCGCCGGTATTGCGACTCCGCCTTTTGAGCTGATCTTTGATAGCTTAAGTTATTGGAGCAGGCCTAAGATTTTATGCCTGACTTGTCGGCAACCTGCACCGGAAACAGCCATGGCATTGGTAGCCGCACTGACCGAAGCTGCAGCAAGTTGCGGGCTGCAAACCGACACCCGGCCTTATACCCCGCACATTACCCTGGCCCGACACGCCCGGTATTTACCGGACGCGCAGTTTGCGCCAATCATCTGGCGAGCTGAGGCGTTTTGTCTGGTTGAATCCTGTAGCGAGCCGGACGGGGTTTGTTACAAGGTGGTTCAGCAATGGCCTTTGCTCAAGCCTGCTGCTAATCCTGGTGAATGTCTTTAACCTGACTGGTGAACCGGCCCTGCGCAAGACGGGTTTGAACCGTATCGCCGACGCTGATTTGTTCGGCGGAACGAATGACTTCCCCGGTAGACGGGTTGATTGCCATCGCATAACCCCGGTTTAACGTTGCAAGCGGACTGACTGCATGCAGGGTTTGACTGGAACTTAGCAAACGTTGTTTGAGCTGCTCCAGTTTATGCGCGGTTGCAGCAATCAAGCGTTTACTCAAATACTCTTGCCGCTGTTTGTGGCTGTTGATGGTTACCGCAGGATTATGTTGCCATAATTGGGCTGTTTTTGCCTCGACACTACCGGCCATATGCCGCAGTTTGCTGTGCATGGCTTGCTTAAGTCTGGCCTCCAGCTCATCCATGCGTTGGGCGTTTCTTGCCAGTTTCTGCCCCGGATGTTGCTGTTGCAAACGCTGGCTCAACCAATCTAAAGTTTGCTGTTTTTGGTTCAGCTTGCGCTGAAGTTGCTGTTGCAGCAAAGATTCCAGGTACACGAATCGGGACAGCCATTGCTGCTGATCGGGGCTGGCGTGTTCTGCTGCCGCCGACGGCGTTGCCGCGCGCAGGTCGGCGACAAAATCGGCAATGGTAAAATCGGTTTCGTGCCCGACCGCTGAAATGATCGGGATTTCGCTGTCATAAATCGCTCTGGCAACCAGCTCTTCATTGAATGCCCACAGGTCTTCCAGCGACCCGCCGCCCCGTCCGAGTATGATCACGTCGCATTGCTTAAGCTGATTAGCGATAGCTATCGCCTTGGCAATTTCATGTTTGGCGTTATCGCCCTGCACCGCAACCGGATAAATAATAACCGGTATTGCCGCGAAACGCCGTTGCAGCACTGTCAGTATGTCGCGAATGGCTGCGCCTGACGGCGAGGTAATCACGCCGATGGCTGTCGGCAGCGTCGGCAGGGGCTGTTTATGCGCGGCATCGAACAGGCCTTGCTCCGACAACTTCAGCTTTAGCGTATCGAACGCCCGACGCAAAGCCCCATCGCCTGCTTCTTCAATATGCTCGACGATCAGCTGGTAGTCGCCTCTGGGTTCGTACAGGCTGACTTGCGCCCGAACAATGACCTGCTTACCGTTTTCCGGCTTAAACATCAATCGGCGCTGCTGGGGGCGGAACATCGCGCAACGCACCTGAGCGTTGGCATCTTTTAGCGTAAAATAAATATGCCCTGACGATGGCTGCGCTAGATTAGATAGCTCTCCCTCAACCAGCACCGACAGAAAATGCTCGGCAAGCAACTGGCTGGTTGCCCGGTTAAGCTGGGTAACGGTGATGATGTTGCGTGATATGGAAGCGGCTGTCATTGCCTTACGCGGGTTGAGTGTGTTTGTATGGCAAAAAGAGATTAATCCCGCTCACTCTGTTTTTGTATGCTTTCCCGTTGCAGCTGATTGATATAGCGCTGAACGGTTGATTCAAATGCAGGCGTTATCTGGGTAAATAAACAGCCTATTTTCTGAATTTTGAGCGCAGCAATTTTATCCGGGTTAATTATGCGCTTAGAACAGACACTAAAAGAGATAAGATCTTCACCTGTTTCTGAAAGCACCAGTTTACACTGTTCAAATTTCGCGCCAGGAACCAACAAGTTGGATATTTCTGTTGAGGTATTTAGTAGTGAAAAACCCGTAAGACTAATGTCGTTTAATATCAACTGAACGGGTTCCTGACCCTCCTGTGCCAACTCGCAATAACTGCCTTTTGATCGCGGTGACGTTATCCGAAAGAATTCCCTACGCTGCATCCAAAAGATTGATTCAGGAATCGGCATAGTAAACGCCGGCTCTCCATTATAGAGGGTTTGCGTCAGCCCACTTCCTTTGAAAGAAACTTTAATACCTGAAAAATCGGCGTCAAAAGTAATGCTGTCGGCCTTAAGCAGCTGTTGGTTTAAATCATCTTTGGATCCGTAATCAAAAATAATGGCCTTATTTGCTTCGTCAATATCAATTATTGCGGTAAGAAAAGATGCTTTGTCTTCGCCGAAACGTACGCTGAGTAAGCGTTTATTCTTAATCAATATCGATAAATTTTGAATTATTGACCTTGGATTGTAGATTAAAAAAGAAGAGGCTTCGTTCATTAGTCATAACCCTGTATTTTTTGCATATTATCGAACAGCTGGTGTGCGGTCATAGATGTTTTTCTAGTAAAAGGCGACGTCAAGCATCTTCGCTACGCTGCTCCTGCATAACTCCGTAATTGTAGCCATGTGCCAATTTAAGACATCACTCTTTCTGCAAGTCTTCTCGTTGAATTTGCTGCATATAGCGCTGAATAATCTCTTCAACTGGACGGGTTACCTTGATAAATCTACAGCCTACTTTCTGAATTTTTTGAATTTTATCAGGGTTAATGATGTACTTGGCACAGACCTCAAAAGAAATCATGCCTTCACCTGCGTCTGCCAGAATGAGCTTACATTGCTCAAATACTTCACCGGGAACCAGTAAATCGGAAACTTCTTTGGAAACATTAAGCATCGCAAAACCTGAAAGACTGATGTCATATAACTTAAGATTAACGGGGGGCTTACCTTGTAACATTAACTGACAGTAACTGGGTTTTGTAAGCGGGGTCTTTACCCTGAAGTATTCTCTACGCTGCATCCAGAAAAGCGATTTAGGGATAGGCATACTAAATGCAGCCTCCCCTTTATGAGCTATTTTCTTTAGCCCGGCTCCAGTGAAAGAAACGTCAATGCCTGAAAAAACAGTGTCGAAATTGATTTTGGAGGCACTGAGAATGCGTTGATTTAAATCGTCTTTAGGTCCCCAATCTAAAATCACCGTATGATTTTTTTCATTCATGTCGAGCAATGTAGTGATATAGGATTCATTAGTTATTCCAAAACGAGCAGTAAGCAAGCACTTATTTTTAATTAATAACGATAAATGACTGATTATTTGCCTTGAATTTTGGATTGAAAAAGAAGATAAGTCGTTCATTAATATGTGTTAATTAGTTATTGATTTTTGCATTAAAGCAAACCATTTACGTAAAAACTCACGTCTTCTGTAAGCTTTCGCGTTAAATTTGCTGCGTAAATGCAAAATAGTTTATCTAAACGAGGGGATTAGCCAGATGAATTGTAGCCTACCCTTTGATTTTGGTGGTTACGCTACGTGGTTCATCTAAAATGTTTTTAAATGCCGCTAAGTTTAGTATATTGTAGGATATTTGGTAGCCCAGTACAAAAAAAGAGGTGTTCGTGGCGTGGTTTCTTTTATTTTCTGCAGGGTTTGCAGAAATCGTATTCGCTTTAAGTCTTAAATATAATCAGGGCTTTACCAAGCTGTGGCCGAGCATCATAACAATGGTGTCCGGCGGCTGTAGTTTTTATCTATTGATATTAGCAATCAAAACGTTACCACTGGGAACTGCATACGCCGTATGGACAGGCATGGGTGCAGTCGGCGTGGCGGTGTTAGGTATAGTTCTTTTTAAAGAATCGGCCGACTGGTATCGTTTGCTGTCCATTACGCTGGTCGTTGCCGGAATTATCGGCCTTAAATTAACCGATAGCGCTTAACGTGCTGCACCTTATTTTTCAGTCGCCTGTTGAAACTGCCATTTTGGGGCGCATTGATCCCGGGGATATTGTCGTATTTCTTGAAAACGCAGTTCTGCGAACATTACAAAATAGCGCCATCAGCGGTACGCTAACCCGGCAGTTAGACCGCAACCGCCTTTGCGTGTTGTCAGATGACATTGCCGTGCGCGGAATCGCCTCCGATGAACTGGTTAAAGGCATTGAGGTGATCGATTATGCAGAGTTGGTTGAGTTGACGGTTAATAACCCGGTCATTCAATCATGGACGTAACAAATCAGGATTTGCGACTGGAAACAACCGAGCAGGGCTTTTTGATCGACCCCGCAGACTGGAATGAAGATGTCGCCGAGCAGCTGGCCGCGTTAAACCATATCAAGTTGAATGCCGAACACTGGGAAATCATTTTGTTCATCCGGCGTTATTATCAACAGTTTAAACATTTGCCTAATGCGCGGGTTTTTACCAAAGCGGTTGCCAAGGAGCTGGGCGAGGCCAAGGGCAACAGCCGTTATTTACATAAGTTGTTTCCCGACGGCCCGTTAAAATACGCCTGCAAGTTGGCCGGTTTGCCTAAGCCGCCTACCTGCTTGTAGCGCTATGCGCTTTTAATCATTTCGTCCACGAAAACCAAAAGTAGGCGCCTCTAGGCGACACAAAAAGCACGAAAACTTCCAAAGAAATACAAAACTGCACCCCAAATGGGGGACAGCGAAACCACTACAACATCCTGATTTATTTTGTGTCTTTCGTGTTTTTCGTGGATAAACTGCGGTTTTTAGGTTAATCCTACCCTTGCTTAAACTGATGGATCAGACGCCGTTCTTTTTTGTTAGGTTTATGATCCCTGCCGCTAAAGTCGAACAATTCACGTTGCTCCCGGTTTTTAATGATTTGCAGCTCACGTTTGGCTAGGCTTTCAGCGCTTTCCTGATAAAGCAAAACCGCTTCTTTAGCCGAGCGCCGTTGACCGTTAATGGCGACAATCGTGATCTCCCAGCGATAATTATCTTTACTGATAGAGAGCATGGCACCGGTTTTTACTTCTTTTCCGGGCTTGCTGCGTTGCTCGTTAACATGCACTTTTCCACCGGAAATAGCCTCTGCAGCCAAACTACGCGTCTTAAAAAAACGCGCAGTCCACAACCATTTATCCAGACGAATAGTTTCCAGTTCAGCCACTAGACGACTTCATTACCGCTATCAGTCCACGCCTTAAATCCGCCTGCCATGCTGACGGCATTGCTGAATCCGATCTTGTTTAAGGCTTCTGTTGCCAATGCGGAGCGGCCGCCGGATTGGCAATAAACGATGATATGGGCATCTTGTTTATCCTGAAAGTCAGGATGCGAGCCGATCTTAAATTCCAGTACCCCGCGAGGTATGTTGAACGCGCCAGGCAAATGGCCTGCGGTATACTCGGTAAGCTCTCTGACATCCAGAATTAAGCTGGTTTCCAAACTTTCTTTTGCATCATCAATATCAATTTCAACAATATGCTGTTTAGCTTGAGCAACAAGATCCATTGCGGTAAGTGTCATAATCATCTCTGGAAAAATAATAAATAATGTTAACTGGGTTCTTGTGCCGGGTACTCGCCAATTCGCCATTTCTTAACGAAGCGGCTAAATTTCTCTGAAACCGGGGCAAATGTCAACAGCCGCGTAGGGTACGCTGCGCGTACCACTTTCAAAGTGTACCGATAGTCAAACTCCCAAAAGGTACGCGTAGCGTACCCTACATGGCTACTCTTTTTCCAGAGCCGCAGAGACGGCATTTTGCAGGTGCGCGAGTGAACCTCCTGCTCGATAACTAAAACTGACATGCAGCAAAGCACCGGCTTTCGCCTGAATAGGCTCGGCAAGCGGCAACACCAAGTAATGATTATGCCATTCGATAACTGAGCTATCTCCCGCTGAAATGGACAGGATATTTTTGGTGATAAAACGCAATGCGTTCACTTGCCCGGCTTCCAGGCTAAATGCACCTTTCCAGCTGAACGCCTCAGACACTGTTTGCGTGAAATCGACGGTACTGTAAACCTGAGGAAACGCTAACTCCGTAGTATCGGCCTGAACGGCTTTCGGCAGTTGAAATTGCATTATCGGCGCATGAAACCCCATGAACTGGTAATTTTGTTGCACAGGCTGGACGGCCATAATCACGGCCTCGGGGATAAAACGCGGCAAAGGGCCGCCGAAACGCTGCAAATAGCGTTTTTTGAAGCTCTTGATAATTTCAATTTGTTTTTCACACACCATCGCGGAATGGAGCATTTCGCAGATGACTATGTCCACCGGCTCAGGAGGCAAATACTCAAAGGCGTTGGCATGCACCAGTTCAACTTTATCGCCGCCCGGATTAAGTTTCAACAGACGCCGGGCTTCCCTGACCAAATCGGGATTAAACTCCACGCACCATACTTTACTGGCCTTGGCTGCTGCAAACCAGGACAATACGCCGGTGCCGCCGCCTAAATCGAGTACCTTGGCACCGGGAAAGACGGTCTGCTCTATAGCGGCTTTGAACGAACCCATTCGGTATTGATCCATCAACATGTGGTGATGGTATTGCAATGGAATGAACTGACCCAGATAGCAGTCCTCTTCAGCTTGCGCCACTGCATTCATGAATTGAGTCATGCTCATCCTTTAGAAAAAAATCAAATAACTTGAATGCATATAGACCTGCAATATCGAATACAATCAGCATGTTATTTTTAAGGTTGCGTTATCATTATTTTAATAGAGTAGCTTAATTCTATAAAAATACCGGCTTAACCATAAGCTTAAGCTAAATAACCATAAAATACATTACTTAAATAATCAGAAGGCTATCAGTGCAAACCGATTACGTCGCCAAAAAACGCTATCAACAGCTGTATTGCCAAGTCCTGGCCGCCATCGTCATCGGCATTGCTCTCGGCCATTTCTACCCTGAAACCGGCGTCGCGATGAAGCCGCTCGGCGACGGCGTTGCCACTGTGGTTGCCGCCAGATGGGAAAATGAATTGGATATGCAAAAGCTTGAACTTGAGTTGAATGGGAACACGGATAAAAAATCCGTTTAAATCCGTCTAATCCGTAGCACCCGTGTTCCATCCCTTATTAATTATTATGCAGGTTGACCATGAGAATTTTACTGGTTTTATTGTTATGTTTGCCCGGCTGGGTTAACGCCGAAATCTACGAATGGCAGGATACCAACGGCAGCAAACATTTTTCCGACCGCCAGGGATGGTGGAAATGTCGCAATCGGTCGGGAACCGATGCGACCGAGTGTCCGGTTGCCGATGCAAAAATAATCGATATAAAACCGGGCTATGATTTTTTCAGAGTCAAGGCCGTTTACGATGGCGATACCGTGATGCTGGAAGACGGTCGTAAAATACGGTTTTTGGGCATCAATACACCGGAGATTCAGCACAGGGACAAACTGGCCGATGCAGGCGGCGGCGAAGCCAAACGCTGGTTAACCGATAAACTGAAAAACGCCAAAGTTCGCCTTGAAATAGGCACGGAAAAAACCGACAAATACGACAGGACGCTGGCGCATTTGTTCACCGAGAACAAAGAGCATATCAACCTGCAACTAGTTGCAGCAGGCTTGGCGGCGGTCAGCATTTATCCGCCCGATTTGCATTATGTCAATGAATTGGTTAAGGCTCAGGATCAGGCAGAGCAAGCCAAGCTTGGTATCTGGGCTCGGCCTGAATACGCCGCAATCCCGGTTACCAGACTTACCGAAGTCGGACATCCGGGCTGGACGCGTCTGGTCGGCAAGGTGGTTAATATCCGCAAAACCCGGAAATCGGTTTATCTGGAGTTTTCTGATGCCTTCGAGGCACGTATCGAGAGCCAATGGCTGGATTTATTTCCCGATGTTAACGGCTATTTGGGCAAAACCATCGAAGTGCGCGGCTGGCTAAACAAAAGCAAAGGCCATTTGTCGATGCTGATCCGTCATCCGAGTGCGATTAAGGAAAATCCCTAACTATTTAACAGTCAAAAAATAGAACACAGATGACGCAGATGAATATGATGAGCGCGGATAACCTCAAAATGGCGATCAACTAATTTCCAGGATAATTCAAAAAATCTTATTCGATCATAAATATCAGCGTCATCCGCGTTCCATTTTCCTAACTGCCAAGTAGCGATGAAAAATCATTCTATTTGCACAGCCACTCCTATAAACTAACGCGCTTTAACATTAACCGAGATTTAAATGACTGCTCCACAAATTGGTTTTATTAGTTTGGGTTGCCCCAAAGCCCTGGTCGATAGCGAACGGATTTTAACCAAACTGCGTTCGGAGGGTTACACCATTTCGCCGACTTACCAGGACGCCGATCTGGTCGTGGTTAATACCTGCGGCTTTATCGATGCCGCTGTAGAAGAATCACTGGACAGCATCGGCGAAGCGCTGGCTCAAAACGGCAAGGTCATCGTTACCGGCTGCTTGGGTTCAAGGGAAGCGGAAATCAGGACTCGTCATCCGCAAGTCTTGAAAGTCACCGGCGCTCACGCACTGGAAGAAGTTGTAGCCGCCGTGCACGAGCATTTGCCGCCGCCGCATGATCCGTTCATCAGCTTGGTGCCGCCGCAAGGCATCAAACTGACGCCACGGCATTACGCCTATTTGAAGATTTCCGAAGGCTGCAATCATCGCTGTACCTTCTGCATCATCCCTTCGATGCGCGGCGATCTGGTCAGCAGGCCGGTTGATGAAGTGATGCTGGAAGCCGAACGCCTGGCCAATGCCGGAGTAAAGGAATTGCTGGTGGTTTCGCAAGATACCAGCGCCTACGGTCTGGATTTGAAGTATCAAAGTTGCGACTGGAAAGGCCGTTCGGTTAGAACCCGTTTTTACGATCTAGCCGAGGCGCTGGGCGACCTAGGCATCTGGATCAGGATGCATTACGTCTATCCGTATCCGCATGTCGATGAAGTAATCCCGTTAATGGCCGAAGGCAAAATCCTGCCTTATCTGGACATACCGTTTCAACATGCCAACAGCCGTATTCTTAAACTGATGAAGCGTCCTGCGGCCAGCGAGAATAACCTGGAACGCATTAAAGCATGGCGCGAAATCTGTCCCGATATTACCTTGCGCAGCACGTTTATCGTCGGCTTTCCCGGCGAAACCGAGCAGGAGTTTGAAGAACTGCTGGATTTCATGAGCGAAGCGCAAATGGACAGGGTCGGCTGCTTTGCCTATTCGCCGGTAAAAGGCGCGGTTGCCAATCATTTGCCCGACCAGATACCGGAACAAGTCAAACAGGAACGTCTGGCGCGGTTTATGGCGCATCAGGCTGAAATCAGCGCGGCGCGTTTGCAGCAACGAGTCGGCAGAATCGAAACGGTGTTGATCAATGAAGTAGTTGAAGAAGGCGCTGTGGCACGAAGCAAAGCCGATGCGCCGGAAATCGACGGGCAGGTGTTCATCGATGGCGCAACGCATCTGAAAGTCGGCGACTTTGTCGATGTCGAACTGGAAGAAGCGGACGAATATGATTTGTGGGGGTATTTGGTTTAAGGGGCTGACAAAAAATCAGCTCCCACATATCTGTTATAGGCGTCCACACAAATTATAGTGCCGTCATCCCGGCAGGGATTGCCGGAATGACGAGTTATGTAGACATCAATATATAAGTAAGGACGATCCGGCACGACTGCATGGGTGCAGGAGGTAGAGTAACGCAGGAGCAGCTGCCGAGGTCACCCATTTAACATGGCAAATTGCGAAACCTCACCGAATGTTATAATATAACATTTTATTTAAGATAAACGGTCTTTGCAATGAACACACCTGCCGAAGCAAGCCACATCCATTCCCACACGTCAAAACACGACCATAAAAAATGCGTCAGCGAGGCCTTAGGCACGGCTGCGCAGCTATGCGTAGGTCGCGGCGTTCAATTGACGCCGATACGCCAGCAAGTGCTGGAACTGATCTGGGAAAGCCACAAAGCCGTTAAGGCTTACGAACTGCTGGATAGACTCAAGCCGCTGATGGATGCGGCAAAACCCGCTACGATTTACCGCGCGCTGGATTTTCTGATCGAACAAGGTTTAATTCATCGGGTCGAAAGTCTCAACGCATTTGTCGGCTGCAACAGCTCCGCCCATCAGCATGAGCAGTTATTGCTGATCTGCAATAATTGCCAGGAAGTGGAAGAACGGTCAGCCCCGGAAGTCATGCAGGCGCTGTCGCAGGAAATCAAGCAGGCCGACTTTATCGTGCACAGCAAAGCCATCGAAATTCACGGCATATGCGCAAAATGCGCTCAGACCATGAGCGGCGAACAAAGCTAATGATATTATTTTTTTCGAAGTAGAGGGTTTACTAAGTGTTACGTTATAACATTTCTAATTATTCAAACAATACGGTTAAAACGATGAACAAAAAACTCGCCATCATTTTCCTATCGGCAGGCGCAATAGGGGCTAATGCCCATGCGGCAGACAATAACGTCCACAAGCTGGATGATATAGTCGTCATCAGCACCGGCATCAAGCATTCCACTGCAAAATCGGCCAAGCCGGTAACGGTGTTGACGGGCGATCAGCTGCGCATGAAAATGGGGACAACCATCGGCGATACGCTGAAGAATGAGTTGGGCATTACCAGTCAGTCGTTCGGTGCCGGGGTTGGCGCGCCGGTCATTCGCGGGCAGTCCGGGCCTCGGGTGCGGGTCATGCAAAACAGCCTGGGCAATAATGATGTTTCGTCATTAAGCCCGGATCATGCCAATGGCGTGGAGCCGATTCTGGCCGAACGGATTGAAGTGCTGCGCGGGCCATCGACGCTGTTGTACGGAAACGGCGCCATCGGCGGCGTGGTCAACGTGATCGACAACCGGATTCCTGAACAAGTTCCAGGCAAATTGATCGGCGGAGCCGGTGAGCAGCGCTATGATTCGGTAACCAATGAGACCTCCAGCGCCCTCAAGCTGGAAGGCGGTCGGAGCGGCGTGGCCTATCATGTCGATGGCTTTTACCGCGACCAGGGCAATACCCATATCGGTGGAAATGCGATAGATGAAGACGCCGCTCACGCTGCCGATCCCGGCCTGAACATTGTCAATAATCCCAACGGCCTTATCGATAATTCAAAGGCGCGGTCACGCGGCGGTTCGGTTGGTGTTGCCAAGATTGGCGATGCGGGTCTGGCCGGAGTTTCGATCAACAGCCTGGAAAAAAGTTACGGCATTCCGCCGGATGGCAGCGGCGGCGCGCCAGTGACTATTGATCTGACCCAAACCAAATACGATTTTAAAGGTCAACTTAACCAGCCTTTCGCGCTGGCGGACAAACTGCGGATGAAATTCGGCTATACCGACTACAAGCATGTCGAGATGGACAACGGCACACCCGCCACCACATTCCTGAACAAATCCTACGAAAGCCGCCTGGAGCTTGAACACAAGCCCATCGGTATATTAAACGGCGTACTGGGCTTTCAATCGGTCAACAGCCAGTTTGCCGCCTTAGGCGCGGAAGCGCTGGTGCCGCGTACCGACCTTGATTCCTATGGCTTGTTTGATGTCGAATCGTTCAAAATAGGCGCGGTCACTTATGAACTGGGCGCTCGCGGCGAATGGCAGTCCATCGCGCCGGAAAACCGTAACAGCCTGACTTATCATCCCATCAGCGGCTCGGCCTCGGCATTGTGGGACATCAACCGGCATCAAGTCAGCCTAGCCGTCACCCATTCACAACGCGCGCCGCAGATACAGGAATTGTTTTCCAACGGCGTTCATGAGGCCACGCACAGCTACGAATTGGGCAATGCCAACCTCAATAAGGAACTGTCCAATAACCTGGATCTGGGCTATCGCTACAATGCCGATTGGATGACGGCGGAGTTGAACCTGTTCCACAATTGGGTCGGCGACTACATTTACCAGCAACGCACCGGCTCGGTGTTTAACAGGGATAATGAGACCATAGAAACCGCTTGCACAGCGGGCGCAACCTGCATCCCCGTATTGGAAAGCCGTCAGGCCGCCGCCACCTTCAAAGGCTTTGAAGCCCAAACCGTGTTTCCGCTGATGCAAAACCGTTACGGATCGGTCGATCTGACCTTATTCGGTGACTATACCCGAGGCACGTTTGAGCAGGGCGGCAACGTCCCCCGTATGCCGCCATTGCGCTACGGCTTGCAACTGAGTTATGAAAAAAATGACTGGTCAACTAATGCCCGATTGACGAAGGGCGAAGCGCAAAATTATTCCGGCGAAAATGACTCAAACACCCCCGGCTATCTGTTGCTGAATCTGGGCGCTCAATACCGCTTGGCGAGCTTTGGCGATTCGGAAATGCTGTTGTTTGCAAAGGCTAAAAACCTGTTGAACGAAAACATCCGTAATTCCACATCGTACCTGCGTAACTTTGCCCCGGAACCGGGGCGCAGTGCGGAGATAGGCATCCGGGTCAGTTATTAAGTTTTTGAACAAAAGGTCACTATAAAAAAATTGCGTAAGCTGTCACAAAAAGACTACACTCAAATAGACAAGAATCTTTTCAATCACAATTAATCTGAATGACATTGATGGACAATCTTAAAAGCTACCCTTCCAGACAAAAATCATAAGAGACCGTTTATGAAGATCAATATGCCGGTAACCAATGTCGAGTACTCGCTTAAAGAGACTGATTCCATCGTATCAAAGACTGATTTAAAAGGGATAATCACCTATATCAACGAAGACTTCCTGCGCATTAGCGGATTCACCCAAGCCGAGCTGATCGGCACCTCGCACAATATCGTACGGCATCCGGACATGCCGCCGGAAGCATTTGCAGATCTGTGGAAATCCATGAAAGAAAATCGCCCATGGACCGGACTGGTAAAAAACCGCTGCAAAAACGGCGACTTCTATTGGGTGTTGGCCAATGCCACGCCCTTTTATGAAAACGAGCAACTGGTCGGTTACATGTCGGTGCGCAGCAAGCCAAGCCGTGAACAAGTCAACGCGGCAGAAGGTGCCTACCGGCTGTTTAAGGAAGGCAAAGCCGGTAACCTGAAAATCCAGGACGGAAAAGTCGTCAAATCACCTTTGCTGGGAAAACTTAACCCGTTCAGTAACCCCACGATCAAAAGTCGGTTTTTATCCCTGGTCGGACTGCTGTGTGTATTTATGCTGATCATTGGCGCTGCGGGCTTGTATGGCATGAGCAAGGCCAATGAGGGCCTGCGCACGGTATATGAGGACCGCACAGTTCCGATGAGCCAGCTAGCGCTTATCCAAAAACTGGTATTAATCAACCGAGTGCGCATTACCGCTGCCTTAAGCACGCCGACACCCGAAGTCATTCAAAAAAATACCGCCGAAGTAGAGAACAACATAGAGGAAATCACCAAGACCTGGACTGCCTATATGTCCACTTATTTGACGCCTGAAGAAAAAATACTGGCCGAAAAGTTCGCCGTAGACAGAAAGCGCTTCGTCGTTGAAGGCCTAAAACCCGCCATCGCGGCGCTACGCGCCAACGACATTGCTCAAACTGATAACATCATTTCAAATAAAATCCGCCCCCTTTATGAACCCGTCAGTGAAGGCGTCCAGAACCTTTTGCAATTGCAGATAAACGTCGCCAAACAGGAGTTCGACGCAGCACAATCCCGCTTTAACAAAATCCGAACCCTTTCAATAAGTTTGCTCTCGACAGGCATTGTGCTGGGGCTGTTTCTAGGCTTAACCTTAGTCAACTCACTTCTGCGCGCTTTTAGGGTATCTATTGCCCAGATCGCCAAGGGCGATTATGCCACTCCTATTGAAATAGGCCGCCAGGATGAGCTCGGCAAGGTACTGAATGCGATTAAAGCAATGCAGATTAAACTCGGTTTCGACATGGCGGAAAACAAACGTATTGCCGATGAAAATTTACGCATCAAAATTGGCCTCGATAGCGTCAGTACCGGCGTGATGATCGCAGACAATGCACGCACCATTATTTATGTTAACAAATCGGTAATTGATATTCTCGGCAAGGCCGAAGCGGATATCCGCAAACAACTGCCTAACTTTACTGCCGCCGATCTGGTCGGCACCAATATTGACGGCTTTCACGTAAACCCCCCTCATCAGGCACAGCTTCTGTCCAGCTTTAACAACGCCTACACGGCCAAGATAAATCTTGGCGGACGGTCTATGGTGGTGAGCGCCAATCCGGTCATCAATGATCATGGACAACGACTGGGCGCGGTAGCCGAATGGCAGGATCGCACCATTGAAGTCGCCGTAGAGCAGGAAGTAGCGGCTCTTGTGCATGGCGCAGTCATGGGCGATTTCAGTCGGCGCATTAATATGCAAGGCAAAGAGGACTTCTTTAAACAACTGGGGGCAGGGCTTAACGAGCTATTGGAAACGACCGAGAGCGGCATCAATGACGTGGTTCGCGTACTCGGCGCACTGTCCCGCAGCGATCTGACCCAAACCATCACCAATGACTATGCCGGAAGTTTCGGACAGCTCAAGGATGATGCCAACACCACGGTGGATAAATTAAAAGAAATCATCGGTCAAATCAAGGAAGCCACCGACAACATTAACACCGGTGCCAAGGAAATAGCCTCCGGCAACAATGACTTGTCGCATCGCACCGAAGAGCAAGCCGCCAGCCTGGAAGAAACAGCGGCCAGCATGGAAGAGCTGACCTCCACCGTGCAGCACAATGCCGCCAATGCCAAACAGGCTAACCAGCTTGCCGTAGACGCATCCGACATAGCCGGTAAAGGCGTCGAAGTGGTCGGGGAAGTGGTTAAGACGATGGATGATATTAACGATTCTTCGCGCAGGATTGGCGACATTATTTCTGTCATCGACGACATCGCTTTTCAAACCAACATCCTTGCCCTCAACGCCGCTGTCGAGGCAGCCCGCGCCGGTGAACAAGGCCGAGGCTTTGCCGTGGTGGCCGTAGAAGTACGCAACCTCGCGCAACGCGCCGCTGCGGCGGCAGGAGAAATCAAAAATCTGATTGACGATTCGGTCATGAAAGTCTCCGGCGGCAGTAAATTGGTAGCGCAAGCCGGACTAACCATGGAAGAGATCGTCAATTCCGTTCGCGGCGTTACCGTCATGATGTCTGAAATCAGCGCCGCCTCGGCGGAACAAACGGCCGGTATCGAGCAAGTCAATCAGGCCATCAGCCAAATGGACGACGTGACCCAGCAAAATGCCGCGCTGGTGGAACAAGCCGCCGCCGCAGCGGAATCGCTGGAAGAACAGGCACAAAGTCTATCGGACACGGTAGCGCAATTTAAAGTGGATGGATACTCCCGCAATGTGCATGGAGGCATGTCTAAAACCAAGCCTGCCCGTTCTTTGCATGCAGCGCCGCCGCAAAAAGAAACAGCGCCAGCTAAAAACCCGGCAGCCGTCAAACCTAAACCGATCCCACAAGCTTCCAGTGATGACTGGGAAGAGTTTTAGGCAAATGTCGGGTTACGCTACCGCTAACCCGACCTACGCAACTACGCAACTGTTATTAATCCAAAAACATTTGGCATTAAAAAAATACCTGAACATTGATGGTGAGACATTCAGCTCAAGCGGATTCAGCTGATAGGTAATTACGCATATTGATTGAATACGTTAACCGTTTTATCCTACAAACACACTTACAACAACATGCGTTTTTTTTGCAGGATTAATGCACTTCGTCTTTGTGGAAAATAAATGACCCACTATGTTCAATTTCACTAAAAAACACAGCGACGCTCAGGTTGATGCAACTGATCAAGCCGCCGGAGTGAGCGCAAAGTATGATGCCGCGATAAAAAAGATCGAACGGCTTGAGGGTGAATTAAATCAAAAAACACAGGAATTAAACCAAAGTTGCAAAGCTCAATTTATAATGAGCGAAGGCATAAAAAATTGCGTTTCATCTCTTTGCACCGTTCAAAATCAACTATACGCTGTAGCTGCGCATTTAGACCGTTCAAACAAACATATTCTCAAGTTAATGCAAGAGAATAAGGCGCTTAAATCATCGGGTGACGAATGGTTTAAACGCGCCATAAAACTTGAATTTGATGTTTTAATGACCAAGGACGGCCTTAAAAAAATAGAACGTGAGCGTGATTTGGCTATTAAAACGTGTGAGCTTCTTCAAGTCGAGTTGATGTTGACAGATAAAGAAAATCATCAGAGTAGAACTCAAGACTAAAATCGCCTGCAACGACCTAACCTTACTTTGCCAGGATGCTGATTATACGTGTTTGGCGAATTCACTCACCGCGCAAAACTGCCCTGCTGAATAAAGTGCAGCGCCTGTTCTATGACGGCCTCGCGGCGCATGATAAACGAATGCGAATACGGCATCACGATAAAATCTTTCATGCCCACCACTTGCGCCCGACTTACCGACACCTTGCCGTCGTTGGCTCCGGGGATCAGCCCTGATAAAAAAGGATTGATGGTTTTATTCCCGGCAATAACTCCAAGCTGAAAATTCACCGGGCCGAGCCGGTTCGGTACGCTGTTGTTATCGGTGCCCAGCTGCAATCCGGCCGGGCCGTTTAAATAGTAAAACAGCTTCCAACTTCCCAGCTTATCTACCACCTCGCTGCCCTGATTGGGCGGAGCCAGCATCACCACCCGCCCCAGTTTGTCGATTATTTGGCTAGCCAAATAATCGCGCAGCAAAATGCCGCCCATCGAATGGGTCAGGAAATGGATTTTTTTAACGCCTTCCGTATCGCACTGTTTCAATGCCTCGGTAATATATTGTTGAGACAAGGCGCTGATGTCAGCGCTACGCGAAGGATAATCGACATTGATGATTTTATAGCCGTAAGCGGCCAGCGACCTTCCAGCCTTATTCATGCTGCGGCGGGTTCTGGACAAACCGTGCAGCAGAATAATAGCCTCCGAGTCTTTAGCTATCGGTATCAGTTTGGCTTTTAAATCTTCCATAGCGCAGCAAAATGGCGGGTAGCAGTAATAAGTTCAACAGCGTTGAAGAAGCCAGACCGCCGATGATGATCGCCGCCATCGGCCCCATGATTTCACGCCCCGGATTGTCGCTATTGAACGCAATAGGGAACATGGCTAAGGCGGTGACCAGCGCGGTCATCAGGATGGACGGCAAGCGTTCCTGCGCGCCCAGAATAGCAGTGTCCAGATTCCAGGGCTTGCCTTCCTCTTCAACCAGATAACGATAATGTGACAGCAGCATGATGCTGTTGCGCACGGTAATGCCGAACAGCGTCACGAATCCCACAACCGAACCGACCGACAAGGTGGCTCCGGTCAACACCACGGCGGCAACCCCGCCGATCAACGCAAACGGCAGGTTGGCAAGCGTCAGCAACACATGGCGTATGCTGCCAATGGCGATATAGATAAAAATCAGCACCCCGGCTCCAGCCAATAGCGAATGCAGGATCAGTTCTTTCCGCGCCTGCGCCTGTTCAATCGCCGCGCCGGTGAATTCGGGATAAATATCCGCCGAGAACGGAATTTCTTTTAACACCCGCTCTTTGAGTTCCGACATAAAATCATCCAGATCCCGGTCGAGCACATTGCCGGTCACAGTTTGCCGCCGCTGCGAACCTTGATGGAGGATGTTATAGCGGCTGGCCGCATGTCTGATTTCCGCGACCTGCTCCAGCGTAATCATCGTGCCGTCCTGCGTCCTGATCGGCAGCTTGGCTATCGATTCGGGTTGCGCTCTTAACTCCGGCGTCAAGGTCACCGCAACGTTGTAGATTCTGTTGCCCTGAATATTTTTGCCGACCACCCGGGTTTCGTAAGCAGCCTGCAAGGTATCGACAATCTGCGCAGGCAGTACGCCCCAGAAACTCAGTTGGTCGAGATCCAGGTTGATTTGCAGCAAAGGCGTGCCGGGCGGCGAGCGCAGCTGCACATCCGCCGCGCCGTCGATGTCGCGCATAATTTCGGCGACCGCCTGCGCTTTGGCATCAAGCTGATTCAGGTCATTGCCGTAAATATTAACCACCACCGGCGAGGTATAACCGGAAATGGTTTCATCGACCCGCTCGGTCAAAAAGGTGTTGGCCTCAAATAAAATGCCGGGGAAGTCCTTCAAAATCTCCCTTAACTTGTCCAGTATCTCCTGCTGCTCCGATCCCGACATCGGCTCAAGCCGGACTTCATACTCGCTGTAATGGCTGCCGTAAGTATCCGCGCCCCGCTCTGCCCGCCCCGCCCATTGCGACACCGATTGTATGCCCGGAATCGCCATAAACTGTTCGGTCAGCTTGCTGCCGATTCTTATCGACTCCTGCAACGACGTTCCGGGAATGCTGGTGGTATGAACGATATAATGACCTTCGCGTAATTCGGGCAAAAACTTGCTGTCCAGACTGAAAAAGGCCAGTAAGCCTGACAGGCAAACAATCACGCTACCGATAATGACCGGCTTGAAATGCCTGGCAACCTTACTTAACAAATCCTTGTACAGCGGCTTGATGCGCTTGATCAGCGGCGGGTCGTCATTAGCGAGTTCAGCGTTGCCCAGCAATGCATAGCACAGCGCCGGGGTTAAGGTCAGCGCGACCAGCAACGACATTAAAATCGCCAGAATGTAAGAATACCCCAGCGGCGCAAACAAGCGCCCGGCAACGCCATTCAAGGTCAACAACGGCACAAACACCAGCGCGACGATAAAACTGGCGTAAACCACGGAGCTGCGCACTTCCAACGATGCGGTATAAACCACGCTGCCAACCGGCAGCTGCTGGGCTAACAAACGGTTCTCGCGTAAGCGCCGGAAAATGTTTTCGGTATCGATAATCGCATCGTCAACCACCTCGCCCAACGCGATAGCCAATCCCCCCAACACCATGATATTGAGATTAGTCCCGCTTTCCAACAGCACAATCACCGCGCCGATCAGCGACACCGGAATCGCCAGCGCCGAAATAAACGCGGTGCGGAAATTAAACAAAAACAGGTACAGGATAATCAGCACGAACAAGCCGCCGATCAGCAAATGCCCGGACAAATTGCTCAGCGAGCGTTCGATATAATCGGCGGGCCGGAACAGGTGCGAGTAAAAGTTAATCGACTGTTTGTTGAAAATAGGCTCGAACTCTTGCAGCGTCTGCTCAACCTGCCGGGACACCGACAAGGTGTTGGCGCCGTATTGGCCGATCACCATCATCACGATGCCCGGTTTACCCAGAATCTGCGCCGCACCTATCGGCGGCTCCGGCGCATATTGAATCGTAGTGACTTCGCCCAAGGTAACGCTACGCCCCTGCTCCCGCTTGACCAGGATTTTGCCGAACTGTTCCGGCGTGGCAGGCTGTCCTGTCATCTGCAAGGTGAAGCGCTGGTTGTTGTTTTCGATAAAACCTCCGCCCTGGATATTTCCGGTCTTTGCAGCGGCCTGGATAATGTCCTCCAGCGTCAGGTTAAAGCGATGCAATTGCAGCGGATCAACCTGAATCTGCAATTGCTGAATGTCACCGCCGAACACGTTGACATCGGCAACTCCCGGAACAGCCTTCAAGCGCGGCACTATCGTCCAGTCGACCAGAAGACTGCGCAAAGCCATCAAATCGGTTTGGTCATCCTTGTTTAAACCGATGGTTAAAACCGTCGCGGATGACGAGGACAGCGGTATCGCAACCGGCGTAATACCCAACGGCAGCTGTCCCGCCAGCGTGGTCAACCGCTCGCTGATTAGCTGGCGGTTACGGTACACATCGCTGTCTTCGACAAAGGTCGCGATAATAATCGACAAGCCCTGGATGGATTCGGAACGCACCGACTTCATGCCTATCAAGCCGCTGATAGAGGTTTCGATTTGCTGGGTCACCAGCACCTCAACCTGTTCCGAAGAAAGGCCGGGCGATTCGGTTTGGATGATGACCTGCTTGGGCGAGAATTCGGGAAAAATATCCAGGCCCGCCGTGGCGAAGCGGTAGCTGCCGTAGAGCAGGATCAATACCGCAAGCGCGATGACGATGCCGTAAAAACGGATGGAGAAGCGGACGAGGGTGGCTAGCATGGGTTAGTGGGTTTGATTACGCATCATCAAGTTGAATCCCATATAGGACAATTCTTGATTTATTGATTTCGCTTTCTTTTGCTATCCTTTTCAACGCTTCGGTTGCTCTATTGGCTATTTCTTTTTGCTGATTGCTAGCATTTGAGAACTGTCCAAATTTTAGACATGCATTTATGAAAGCTGGGAGTTCATACCTTCCCTTTATCGACTTAAATATTTCGTAATACTGCTCAACACTAGTATTTGAAAGAATAATTTCATCTTTTGGATTCCATCCATTTTGTCCTGAGAGACGCTCCAATACCTGTTCAGCCGTTTCACCAATAACAAATGAATGATAAGTAGCGTTAAATTTTTCACGCATCGAATTATCTTTAATGCCGAAAAAATGTGACTCTGGGTTGAACAGCTGTATCTCTTCCTTTCTGGTCTCAATATACAAATCGATTATTTCGTCGGCTTTATCATTCTCACCTAATTCTCTAAAAAGACAGACCGTTCCATCAAGATTATGAGGCGCAATGTATTTTGTGAATTTTTTGAAGTTATCATAAAGCGTTATAACAACTTCATTCTGATTGCCATCAAAACTATCATGATACAAATCCCATGCATTATGAAACGCTTCTGCTGATTTTTTAGCTATTACTTCTTTATTCTTTCGGGCAGCATTAGCCTTAATTTCATCTTCGATGAAATATCCTGTCCGAACTGATGTGGAAAGTAATAAATCAAACTCGTCCGTTTCTCTATATCCATAGCCATGGATTATTGACTTCCATCTTTTATGCTCATCACCATCTTCTTCAAAGCTTTTTTCGAAGGAGAAGCTTGTCAGATTAATAAGAACATCTAAAGAAGGCGCTTCGTCAGTTTTATGACAATAATAACACCAAGCGAGAAGGGTCAATGAATGAACTACTTGATGGATAATCTCCTGCTCATACGCATCAAGATGAGGGACAACAAGCTTAATAAGCCTTTCAATTTTTTTCAGAACGCGGATATTTCTAATATTAAGCTTTACAGATGATTCTTTTAGAATTTTAGCTGCATAATTGTTTAGTTCCGTACCATTAAAAGCTATTTCGGCACTTTCTTCCGCAGTAGGCGAAAACTCCAATTCAAAGTCAATGACCTTTTCACGATACTTAATGTAATCCTCTAGTCCTTCTTCACCATCGTTGAGAAGTAATACAACTTTGCATTTTTTTTGTTCTTTCAGCAGAGATACCAATCCAAGTACATCTTTAATATCAAGACCTTTCCCTTTTCTCTCCAAATCATCTATGCAGATTATGGTGTTACTAAGTGATAGAAAGGCGAATGATTCGATTGCATGAGTTGTACTTCTTGATTTAAAAAAATCGAGCCCCTTTTTCCCTAATGCTGTCGAAACACTAACACTGTTATTTTTAAAAGTTTCTATATTAGCTTCCGTTCCTATTAATTCACGAGCTATAACATGTTCAAAAATCGCATACTTGAATGCCTCCAAGGAATTAATACCAAACAAAGAAACATACGAGTATTTTTTAAGTGCAATTCGGTTATTTTTTTGAGCTTCTAAAAGAAACTTATTCCAGCTATAAGTTTTCCCAATTCCCCAACTGCCTTTAATAGCCATTACTTCTGGAGTTTCATTACTTAAAAAATTATCGATTTGTGATTTGATTACTTCAATCGACATCTATTTATCCTTGTGTGTCGCTAGTTCCCAAGCTCAAGCTTGGGAATTCGGTTACGGAAGCTCTAGCTTCCCGTTTCACGAAGCTACGACTGCATGGATGCAAGAGGTAGAGCAACGCAGGAGCGGTTGCCGAAAGCTTCGTCTTCTGGGTTCCCAATCTGGAGTTTGGGAACCAGCTTGATGCGCTGAACGCAATGAAACGCATCAATCAAAAACGATACGCTTCCTTCATCAACACTTCCGGCCTTAATGTGACGCAATTGCTTCCATTGGAACCATTTCAGCAAGTAGCGTTTCAGGGGCTATGTCCTGTTCGTTGGGCCAAGTTACCGCCCCAAACAGAATGCCGACCTGATTGAAATAATGTACGTTCCGAAGCTCACGAAAAACGCCGTGATCGAGGTACGGCTTCAAATCAAACACCCCTTTGCGTCCATCTTCGATCTCGACATAGATGCAAAAGTCCGGCAACGGCTTTACAGTTTTTACATCCCAATACATAGCAACCTCACAGTGGAGCGATTTTGGGTATAGTGCACATTGTATCACCGTCATTCCGATAGGGATTCACTTCGTGCTGTAACGGAGCAGCAATCCAGAACACAGGGATGTGATAAGAGAACGTATGATCAAAAAGTGGCCGTATAAACCGTGCCAGCTGGAATGGCAGCATGAGCTGAAATTTCAGCGTATAGCTGAGGGAAATACAGTTTGCAGATGAACAAGGGATATTTAATTATCCAATGAACCAATAGGACTTTTTTAGACCGTCGGAAATCGACGTAAAATTTGGGGTAACAACTTGTTTGAATCGATAAAGCTCAGCCCCTAAAAATCAGGTTTTCAGGGGCTGGGCGTATCTATGAAAATCGTTTTTATTCAGCCGTCAAACTGAATTAATCTTCAACAGTAGAGACAGGTCTGTCAACTAACTCGACATAAGCCATAGGCGCATCATCGCCGGGTCTAAATCCGCATTTCATAATACGTAAATAGCCACCCGCTCTGTTTTTGTAACGTGGGCCTAGCTCATTAAAAAGCTTGGTTACTATGTCACGATCACGCAAACGAGCGAAGGCAAGACGTCTTTTAGCGACGCTGTCTTCTTTAGACAAAGTAATTAATGGCTCAGCATAGCTTCTTAATTCTTTGGCTTTTGGTAAAGTTGTTTTAATTAATTCATGTTTGAACAATGAAGTAACCATGTTGCTGAATAGCGCCTTGCGATGGCTGCTATTCATATTAAACTTTCTTCCGGATTTACGATGTCTCATTGTAAGAAGACCTAATGTTAGTGTGTTATTGCGTGAGTTTGATCTGCAAGGTTTTCAGGGGGCCAGTTTTCCAACCGCATACCTAAAGATAAACCTTTTAAAGCAAGAATGTCTTTTATTTCCGTTAAGGACTTTTTACCAAGATTCGGAGTTTTTAATAACTCAACTTCGGTGCGTTGAATTAAGTCTCCAATATAAAAAATATTCTCGGCTTTTAAGCAGTTAGCAGAACGTACTGTTAACTCAAGATCATCTACTGGACGAAGTAAAACTGGGTCGAATATTTCTTCGACTTCGACTTCTTCCTCAGCAAGCTGATCATTTACTTTTTCAAAATCAACGAATACAGATAACTGATCATGAAGTATGGTAGCAGCCAGCTTTATAGTCTCTTCCGGGTCAACTGTTCCGTTTGTTTCCAGTTCGATGACTAATTTGTCTAAATTAGTGCGCTGTTCAACCCGAGTGCTTTCAACCTGATAAGCAACTTTGACTATCGGGCTATATGAAGCATCAAGCTGAAGCGCTCCAACAACAAGGCTATGCTCGGAATTTAATTTACGAACACTGACTGGCTCGTAACCTCTTCCCCGACGCACCCTGATTTTCATATTTAAAACGCCAACCTGTGTCAGGTTAGCAATTACCAAATCAGGATTAATAATCTCCACGTCATGTGGAATTATAATATCGGCAGCGGTAACACAACCCGCGCCATGCTTGGAAAGAGTCAGTTCAACTTCATCTTTAGAATGAAGCACGACGGCTAACTTTTTAAGATTCAGCAAAATATCAATGACGTCTTCTTGCACACCCTCTATAGTGGTGTACTCGTGAAGAACGCCTTCAATTTCAACGTCGGTAACCGCACAGCCTGGAATTGTAGACAACAACACGCGACGCAGTGCATTGCCAATAGAATGACCAAATCCTCTTTCAAGGGGTTCAATAACAATCCTGGAATGATTAGGTGTTTTGCTTACAACCTCAACTAAGCGGGGCTTCAGCAAGCCAGAAATAGAATTCTGCATTTATATCCCTCAAAACTGCGATTATTTAGAGTAAAGCTCAACTACCAACTGTTCATTTATGTCACTGCCCAAATCTACGCGATCTGGCAACGAGCTAAATGTGCCTGTCATTGCTTTGGAATTAACTTCAACCCATGAAGGAAAGCCATACTGTTCAGTTACAGTTAAAGCATCAACGATTCTTTGTTGTTTTTTCGCTTTCTCTCTTATGGTAAGTACATCACCCGGAGAAACCTGATAAGAAGGAACGTTGATCAATGCATTATTGACTTGGATAGACTTATGGCTAACCAACTGACGGGCTTCTGCCCGAGTTGAAGCAAAGCCCATACGATATACGACGTTATCTAGCCTAGATTCTAAAAGATTCAACAAGTTTTGACCTGTTGCGCCTTTTTTCAAATCCGCTGATTTATAGTAATTTCTAAATTGTTTTTCCAGAATGCCATAAATCCTGCGTAAGCGCTGTTTAGCTCTTAACTGGATGGCGTAATCTGAACTTCTTGCGCGCTTGGTACCATGCTGACCAGGGCGCTGATCCAATTTACACTTATTTTCTAAAGACTTCCCTCTGCTTTTTAAAAACAGATCAGTGCCTTCTCTTCGACTTAATTTACAGGTAGGCCCAAGATATCTTGCCATAACAAACTACTCCAGATTTTTTATACGCGGCGTTTTTTCGGCGGACGGCATCCATTGTGTGGAATTGGCGTCACATCAACAATATTATTTATTTTGAAACCCAGATTGTTCAAAGAACGCACTGCAGATTCACGTCCAGGGCCGGGACCCTTGATCATAACATCAAGATTTTTCATACCAAATTCCAAGGCGACAGTACCAGCCTTTTCAGCAGCAACCTGAGCTGCAAATGGTGTGCTTTTTCTGGAACCACGAAAGCCGGAGCCGCCTGAGGTTGCCCAAGAAAGGGCATTACCTTTTCTATCTGTGATAGTTATGATTGTGTTATTAAAAGAAGCGTGCACATGAACTATGCCGTCCGCAACTTCTTTTTTAATACGTTTTCTAGAACGATTTTGACTCGCCATTTACTTCAACCTCTCAAGGAATATCTTATTTTCTAATTGCCTTACGGGGGCCTTTGCGAGTACGAGCATTAGTTCTCGTTCTCTGGCCTCTTAAAGGCAACCCTCTACGATGTCTTATTCCGCGATAGCAACCCAGATCCATCAAACGCTTAATATTCATAGAAACTTCGCGACGCAGATCACCTTCCACTGTCATCTTTGAAACCACATTACGAATAGCTTCTAATTGCTCTTCCGTTAGCTCTTTTATTTTTATCGAAGGAGTTATACCCACTTCAACGCAGATTTCACTTGCTGTTTGACGACCAACACCATAAATAGCAGTTAAGGCAATCACTGCATGCTTATGATCTGGTATGTTTATCCCGGCAATACGTGCCATCTAGATACTCCCCTTGGTAGCACTCTAAAGTTAAGCGCCGAATTATAGCATCGCATTAATATAGGCGCAATGATTATTAACCTTGACGTTGTTTATGCTTTCCGTCTTCACAGATAACTCTAACAACGCCATTTCTTTTTACAACTTTGCATTTTCTGCAAATTTTTTTAACTGAGGCACGAACCTTCACTACTTACTCCTAGATTGCTCTTGTGCAATGGTTATTTTTTAAGATTGGCTTTTTTCATCAAGCCATCATATTGTTGGGACATAAGATGAGTTTGCATCTGTGAAATGAAATCCATTACAACCACTACAATAATCAATAGAGATGTTCCACCAAAATAAAACGGGACATTCCAGTAAACTATCAAAAACTCGGGCAACAAACATACTAACGTGATATAGAATGCGCCAATTAAAGTTAACCGGGTCATAACCTTATCAATATAAGAACTTGTTTGGAGACCGGGTCTTATTCCAGGCAAAAATGCACCCGACTTCTTTAGATTGTCCGCCGTTTCCTTTGAATTAAATACTAAAGCCGTATAAAAGAAACAGAAGAAAATGATAGCCGTTGCATAAAACATCACATAAACCGGCTGCCCAGGCGACAACATAGTAGCCACATCCTGCAACCAGGTAAAACCTTCGCTATTTCCAAACCATCCTGCGATAGTCGCTGGAAACAAAATTATACTCGAAGCAAAGATTGGCGGTATTACACCAGCCATATTGAGCTTTAGCGGCAAAAAGCTGCTTTGCCCCGCATACATCTTGCGGCCTTGCTGTCTTTTTGGGTAATTGATGAGGATTCTTCTTTGCCCTCGCTCAACAAAAACCACCAGCGCAGTAACCGAAATGGACAACAGGAACAATAAAATAATAAATGCTCCGTTCATTTCACCGGTTCTTGCCAATTCTAAAGTGCCACCGATTGCTTTGGGTAACCCGGAAACAATACCCGCAAATATGATAAGAGAGATACCGTTACCTATTCCACGCTCGGTGACCTGCTCACCCAGCCACATCAGGAAGACAGTACCCGTAACAAGAGTAACTGTTGTAATTACGATAAAACTTATGCCTGGACTTAAGACTACGGAAAGCCCCCCGGCAGTTTGATTCTGCAATGCCAGAGATATCCCAATTGCTTGAAAAGTCGCTAAAACGACTGTGCCAAATCGGGTGTACTGTGAAATTTTCCGTCGCCCCGACTCGCCTTCTTTTTTTAGCTGCTCCATTGCAGGAACAACGACAGTCATCAATTGCATAATAATTGACGCTGAAATATAAGGCATTATACCCAGAGCAAACAGACTTAAACGCATCAAAGCGCCACCCGAGAACATGTTGAACATATCCAGGATTGAGCCGCTCTGCTGTTCAAACATAACCGCAAGCGCCTTGGGATCTATTCCAGGAACAGGAATATGGGCACCGACTCTGTAAACAAAAAAGGCCCCCAAAACAAATAGTAATCTAGCCTTAAGCTCTGAAAAACCGCCGACCTTGCCAGATATCTGAGCTGTTGAAGTACTCACTTAGGCCTCTACTTTGCCGCCAGCAGCTTCAATAGATACTTTGGCCCCGCCAGTTACTTTTATACCTTTAATAGTAACGGCCTTGGTTAACTCACCAGACTTGATTATTTTTGCTTTTTTAGTGAAGACTGGAACAATGTTAGCAGCAATCAAAATCTTAAGATCTATAACCTCGGCATTTAAATTATTCAGTTCGTGCAATCTAACCTCGGCTGAATACTTGCTCATAAGGGAAGTAAAACCCACCTTAGGCAACCGACGCTGCAAGGGCATCTGTCCACCCTCGAAACCAACCTTATGAAAGCCACCACTGCGAGCCTTTTGCCCCTTATGACCTCTTCCGCAAGTTTTACCCATCGTACAGCCGATTCCTCGCCCTACGCGTCTGGATTTTTTTCTTGCTCCTGCACTTGAACGGATGGTATTTAAAAACATTACACTTCCTCGAATTTTAGCATGTACGATACTTTATTTATCATACCTCGGTTTTCAGGCGTGTTGAGCACCACAACCGTCTGGTTAATTTTACGCAATCCCAAACCTTTTAAACACGCTTGGTGACGCGGTAAACGCCCAAATTTGCTTTTTGTCATCGTAACACTTATTTTATTGCCAGCCATTACTACTACCCAATAATCTGTTCAACTGATAAGCCGCGTTTTGCAGCAATTTGGTTAGCGCTATGCATGCCTGTAAGTCCGTTAATAGTCGCTCTAACGACATTAATAGGATTACTGGTTCCGATGCATTTAGCCAATACGTTATGCACACCAACCACTTCAAATACAGCTCTCATTGCTCCACCGGCAATAATACCTGTACCTTCAGAAGCGGGCTGCATGTAAACCTTAGCTGCCCCAGTTGTGTTCATAATAGCGTACTGCAATGTGTCGCCTTTCAACGAAACCTTGCGCATATTTTTACGCGCCTGCTCCAAAGACTTTTGTATTGCAATCGGCACTTCACGGGCTTTACTGACACCGTATCCAACTCTGCCTTCACCATCGCCAACTACTGTCAGTGCAGTGAAACCAAAAACACGACCGCCTTTTACAACTTTTGCAACTCGTCTTACATTAACTAATTTTTCTTGCAAACCATCTGCACTAACCTGAGAAGGTGCTGTAGACATCTTATTCCCCTAAAATTTCAAACCGGCTTCACGTGCCGCATCTGCCAATGCTTTAACGCGACCATGATATTTAAACCCTGAGCGATCAAAAGCAACTTCGGAAACCCCAGCAGCAATTGCTTTTTGGGCAATAAATTTCCCCACTTCAGCAGCAGCACTTATATTTCCAGTGTTTTTTAGGGTCGATTTAATATCAGCCTGAGTTGTTGAAGCACTTGCTAAAGTTGTCGTTCCATCAGCACTTATAACCTGAGCATAAATATGCTGTGCAGTTTTGTGAATTGACAAACGTGTTGTGCTTAATTTCTTAATTTTGCTGCGCAATTTTAATGCGCGCTTCATACGAGATTGTTTCTTATCCATTACGCTACCTTACTTCTTCTTAGCTTCTTTTCTTGCCACATGCTCTTCAGCATATCTGACACCCTTGCCTTTATAAGGCTCTGGTGGACGATAAGCTCTAATTTTTGCAGCGACTTCGCCTACCAACTGCTTATCACTTCCCTTGATAATAATTTCTGTTTGACTAGGCGTTTCAACAGAAACTCCGGCAGGAACTTCAAAATCAATCGGATGGGAAAAACCCAGCGCAAGATTAAGTATGTTTCCTTTAGCCTGAGCTCTATAGCCCACGCCAATCAGAGCTAATTTCTTTTCGAATCCAGCGGAGACACCAATAATCATATTACTTACAATTGCTCTAGCCGTTCCGGCTTGAGCAGTCGCTTTTTTATCATCTTTATCCCACTGG
Organism: Candidatus Methylobacter oryzae; assembly: GCA_945861405.1. Taxonomy (GTDB): domain Bacteria; phylum Pseudomonadota; class Gammaproteobacteria; order Methylococcales; family Methylomonadaceae; genus Methylobacter_A; species Methylobacter_A oryzae_A. The sequence continues at coordinate 36,736 of CAMAUL010000020.1, forward strand.
ACTTGGATTACATTATCAGTAATACCCAAACTAACAGCTGAATTAATATCAAACGATAATTGACCATTATTTCCTTTTACAGTCACATTATTACCCTCTAGTTTTATATCCACACCTTTAGGGATAATTACTGGAGCCTTAGCAATTCTTGACATATCCTGACCTACACTTTAACAAACAGTACAAATGACTTCACCGCCATGTCCCATTGAACGAGCAGCTCTATCGGTCATAACACCATTCGATGTTGATACGATAGCAATCCCTAGCCCGCCAAGAACTTTCGGCAATTCATCCTTAGATTTATAAATACGTAAACCAGGTTTACTAATTCTTTTAATATTTTCAATTACAGGAGCACCCTTATAGTACTTCAATTCAATAGTCATTTCTGTATGACTGCCGATTGTTTCCGTAGAATAGCCTGTAATAAAACCTTCTTCTTTTAACACCTTGGCTATTGACACTTTCAATTTTGACGAAGGCTGTTTAACGATCTTTTTGCCAGCAGATTGACCGTTTCTGATTCGGGTCAGCATATCTGCGACTGGGTCTGTCATACTCATTTTAATCTCTCCAAACTTGATCTAAAAGATCTTACCAACTTGCCTTTACCAAGCCCGGCACATCGCCACGCATTGTTGCTTCTCTTAGCTTATTTCGACTAAGCCCAAACTTACGGTAATAACCGTGAGGACGTCCGGTTATGTTGCAACGGTTACGAACTCTCGATGCACTAGAGTCTCTCGGTAGTTTTTGAAGTTGTAAATGAGCTGATTCTTTATCTTCAAATGTAGCATTCGGATCCCTGATAATTTCTTTCAAAGATTTACGTTTGACATCATACTTTTGCACTAATTTTTTACGCTTATCTTCACGCGCAATCATTGATTTTTTTGCCATTTTAATGCGCCCTTTAGTTCTTAAATGGAAAATTAAAAAGCTTTAACAACGCCAAACCTTCTTCATTAGTTTGAGCTGTTGTTGTAATAGTTATATCCATACCGCGCAGAGTGTCAATTTTGTCATAATCAATTTCAGGGAAAATGATCTGCTCTTTAACACCCATGGAATAATTACCACGCCCATCGAAGCTTTTAGGACTCAATCCTCTAAAATCACGAATTCGAGGAATAGAAATACTGATTAAACGATCTAAAAATTCATACATTCTGTCGCTACGCAGGGTTACTTTGCAGCCTATCGGCATATCATCACGAATTTTAAAACCCGCGATAGATTTTCTTGCCAGCGTAACGATTGGTTTTTGTCCGGAAATTTTTTCCATGTCGCTAACAGCAGATTGCAAGACCTTTTTATCAGCAACAGCACCACCCACACCCATATTAAGGGTTATTTTGGTAATCCGAGGCGCCTGCATTACAGAATTGTAGGCAAACTGCTCTACTAATGCTGGAAGGATTTTTTCTTTATATACGGTTTCTAGTCTAGCCATGATTTTTATCTACACCCTTATACATCAACAACTTCATTTGTTGACTTAAAATATCTGACTTTTTTTCCATCTTCTAGAAACTTAAAGCCGACACGATCCGCCTTTTTGGTCTCAGGATTATATAATCCTATATTGGAAATATTAATTGGCATATCCTTGACAATAATTCCACCTGAAACTCCAGCATTTGGGTTTGGTTTTTGGTTCTTTTTAACCTGGTTAATCCCTTCAACCAAAACCTTATTATCCTTTAAAACCTTGCTTACTCTACCGCTCTTACCTTTGTCTTTTCCGGTACGAACGATAACTTCATCGCCTTGTTTGATTCTTTGCATTTTAAAACCCTACCTTATAAAACTTCAGGAGCCAGTGAGATGATTTTCATAAATCTCTCACCTCTTAGCTCACGTGTTACAGGGCCAAAAATACGTGTACCAAGTGGCTGTAAATTGTTATTTAGAATTACTGCGGCGTTACCATCAAAGCGTATAACAGAACCATCCGGCCTACGAACACCTTTACGAGTCCTAACAACCAATGCGTTATAAACTTCGCCTTTTTTTACTCTTCCGCGAGGTATTGCATCTTTAATGCTGACCTTAATGATGTCACCAATACCCGCATAGCGTCTATGAGACCCACCCAATACTTTGATACACATGACCCTTTTTGCGCCACTATTATCGGCGACGTCAAGGTTAGTTTGCATCTGAATCATGATTTATTCCTATACTCTGTTTATAGATAGCTGATGCTATTTGTTGGCACTTTCTAAGACCTGAACCAACCTGAAGGTTTTATTCTTAGACATAGGTCTGCATGATGTAATGGAAACTACGTCACCTTCATGGCAAACATTTTGTTCATCATGAGCCATCATTTTAGTTGAACGCTTAATGTATTTACCGTAAACAGGGTGCTTTACAACTCGCTCAACCAAAACTGTAATGGTTTTGTCCATTTTATTACTAACAACCCGACCAGTGATCGTCCGCAACTTAGTTACATTTTCACTCATTTTATGCGCTCGCCATTTCGTTTAATATGGTATGGATACGTGCCGCATCACGTCTAACCTTTTTTACTTGATCCGGTTTAGACAGCTGCCCCGTTCCTTTTTGCATTTTAAGATTAAATTGTTCACGCGACAATTCGAGCAACATAGACCCTAATTCGTCTTTAGTTTTTTGGCGTAATTCACTTGCTTTCATTACATTATTGTCCGAGCAGTAAAAAGTGTTTTTAAAGGTAACTTAGCAGCACCTAAAGCGAATGCTTCACGAGCCAACTCTTCAGAAACACCCTGTATTTCATACAACATAGTTCCCGGTTTAACCTGAGCAACCCAATATTCTACACTACCTTTCCCTTTTCCCATACGAACTTCTAAGGGTTTTTTGGTAATTGGTTTGTCCGGGAAGATTCTGATCCAAAGTTTACCGCCACGCTTGACGTGCCGAGTAATTGTTCTACGGGCAGATTCAATTTGACGGGCAGTTAGCCTGCCACGCTCAACTGACTTTAGACCAAAATCACCAAAACTTACTGATGAGCCACGTACGGCAGTACCGTTATTTCTGCCTTTATGTTGTTTACGGAACTTGGTTCTTTTAGGTTGAAGCATTGTTCTCTATCCCTTCAACTATTTTTTAGAATCTGAATTAATGGCTGCAATATGCGCATCCATATCGAATACCTCACCCTTGAATATCCACACCTTAATGCCGATAATTCCATAGGTAGTGTGTGCTTCAGCCGTTGCATAATCGATATCCGCCCTTAATGTGTGCAGAGGAACACGACCCTCTCTGTACCATTCACTTCGGGCAATTTCGGCACCGTTTAAGCGACCGCCAACATTGATCTTTATTCCTTCGGCACCCAATCGCATTGTATTAGTTACAGCACGCTTCATTGCACGACGATACATAATTCTTTTTTCCAGCTGCTGAGCAACACCTTCAGCCACCAGTTGAGCGTCTAATTCAGGCTTTCTTATCTCTTCAACATTAAGCTGAACAGGAATGCCCATTATTTTGGATACCGCTTGTCTCAACGCTTCGATATCTTCGCCCTTTTTACCTATTACAATACCTGGCCTTGCGGTATGTATTGTAATATGTGCATTGTTAGGTGGGCGATTAATCTGAATACGACTTACAGAAGCATGAGCTAATTTTTTTCTAATATAGTCCCGGACTGTCAAATCTTGGTGCAGGAATACTGAATAATCCTGGCTATTCGCATACCATCTTGAATTCCAATCTTTTACAATTCCAAGGCGTATACCTGTTGGATGTACCTTCTGACCCATTTTCTGCCCCTACTCGTATTCTGCGACTTTAACTGTAATATGGCAGGTTCTTTTAAGGATATGATTTGCACGTCCTTTAGCTCTTGCCTTGAATCTTTTCATGGTCGCCCCTTCATTCACATAAACGGTTGACACTTTTAATTCGTCAATATCTGCACTTTCATTATGCTCCGCATTTGCGATAGCAGACTCGAGAATCTTTTTAATAATTCCTGCCGCCTTTTTTGAGCTGAACTTCAATAAGTTCAACGCTTTTTCAACGGGCAGACCACGAATCTGATCGCCTACCAACCGCGCTTTTTGCGCAGATAATGGGGCGTTTTTTAATTTTGCTGAAATTTCCATAATACAACCTATCTAGATTTCTTATCAGCCACGTGGCCTTTATATGTACGAGTTGGCGAAAACTCACCTAATTTATGCCCGACCATATTCTCAGAAATCAGAACAGGTATGTGTAGGCGTCCATTATGGATTGCAATAGTCAAACCCAGCATATCAGGAATAATCATTGATCTTCTTGACCATGTTTTAATCGGTTTCCGATTATTTGTACTTACAGCATCTTCTACTTTTTTAAGCAGATGATGATCAATAAAAGGACCTTTTTTAATTGAACGCGGCACGCTGATTCCTCTCTATTTGAGCTTACGACGTCTGATAATCATATTATCAGTACGCTTGTTGTTTCTGGTTTTATAACCTTTGGTCGGCATACCCCAGGGAGATACAGGATGTCTTCCACCCGATGTACGACCTTCACCACCACCATGTGGATGATCGACCGGATTCATTACCACACCTCGAACTGTAGGACGAACCCCACGCCATCTTGATGCGCCTGCTTTTCCAAGGGATATCAAGTTATGCTCTGAGTTCGAAACCTCTCCAATTACGGCACGACAATCGGCCATAACCTTACGCATTTCACCAGAACGTAATCTTAGGGTTGCATGAGCACCGTCTTTAGCTACCAGCTGCACCGATGTGCCGGCACTGCGAGCAACTTGCGCTCCCTTACCTGGCTTCAATTCGACGCAATGAACCGTGGTACCCATGGGTATATTTCTCAACGGCATACAGTTGCCCGGCTTAACAGCAGTTGTTTCTGAAGACAGAATCTCCTGTCCAACTTCAAGCCCTTTAGGTGCGATGATGTATCTACGCTCACCGTCCTTAAATAATATCAGTGCGATATTGGCAGTTCTGTTTGGGTCATATTCCAGACGCTCTACAACAGCGGAAATATCGACTTTATTTCTTTTAAAATCAATGATCCGATAGTGCTGTTTATGACCACCACCTATATGGCGCGTTGTTATACGCCCATTATTATTTCGCCCGCCACTTTTGCTCTTTTTACTAAGCAAAGGTGCATATGGCTTGCCTTTGTGCAAATCATCATTTTTGATCCGCACTACAAACCGTGAACCCGGTGACGTCGGTTTAGACTTTACAATAGCCATGCTTTCTACCGTTTCCTATTGATCTTTTATAACTTAAATTATTAAGCGGCGGCGAAATCTATATCATGACCGGGCTTAAGTTTTACATAAGCTTTTTTCCAATCAGATCGCTGCCCCAATGAGCCGCCAAATCTTTTCTGTTTGCCCTTAACGTTTAAAACCTGAACTGAATCCACTTCAACTTTAAACATTAATTCCACTGCGTTTTTAACTTGCTTTTTAGTTGCCTGCTTTTGCACTTTAAAAACAAATCGATTATTTTTTTCTGCAGCAATCGTACTCTTCTCAGATACTATCGGAGCTTGTAGCACAGTTGCTAAGTGGTATTTATTTAAACTCACGCCAAGCGCTCCTCTATTTGCTTCAACGCACCCGGTGTAGCGATGACTTTATCGGCCGAAACCAATAAAACCGGGCTTAAATTAATCGCCTCGATCACTTCTACATAAGGTATGTTTCTTGATGCCAAAGCTAAATTTGCATCGACACTCTCAACAACAATCAGAATGCGCTTTGCATCAATGTTTTTTATTCTTGCATTTAATTCTTTGGTTTTAGGGCTTGTAGGTAATATATCACTGCTAACCACCAAACGATCCTGTCTTAGTAACTCGGACAGAATTGACCGAACACCAACCCGAAACATTTTCTTGTTCAGCTTTTGCTCATAATTCCTGGGTCTTGCGGCAAATGCGACACCACCTGTTCTCCAGACCGGACTACGCGTTGTACCTGACCTTGCACGACCCGTGCCTTTTTGTCTCCAGGGTTTTGCACCGCCACCACTCACATCGGAGCGTGTCTTCTGCGCCTTAGTTCCAGCACGAGCGCCGGCCAGATGCCTGACAACCAGCTGGTGAACCAAAGTTTCATTAAAAGCCTGTCCAAATATAGCTTCTGTAACCTCCACACTTCCAGCAGAGTCTTTTTCACTTAAAGCAGGTACTTGCATACTCATGGCTTAACCTTTATTTCGCATTTTCATAGCGGGTGTAATGATTACATCACCGCCTTTAGCACCAGGCACTGCGCCTTTTACTAAAATTAAATTTCTCGCCGTATCAATTGAATGAATGGTCAGGTTCTGAACTGTAACTTTTTCAGCCCCCATATGACCCTCCATTTTCTTGCCTTTAAATACACGACCTGGCGTTTGACACATACCGATAGATCCCAAGACCCTGTGCGATCGAGAGTTACCATGCGTAGCATCTTGCATGCTGAAGTTGTGACGCTTTATGCCGCCAGCAAAGCCTTTACCAATACTTTTACCCTGGACATCAACAACTTGACCCGCAGAAAAAATATCTAAAGATAATTGAGAGCCCGTAGATAAACCTTCACCTTCACCCTCTTCGAGCCTAAACTCCCAAAGGCCGCGTCCAGCTGTCACATTAGCTGCTGCGTAATGACCCGCCATTGCTTTGTTGACTCTAGAAGATTTTTTATCGCCCGCCGCTACTTGAATCGAACGATAGCCATCAACTTCAATACCTTTAACCTGAGTAACTCTGTTTGAGTCAATCTGGAGTACAGTAACGGGTACTGACGAACCATCTTCACAAAAAACTCTGGTCATACCACATTTACGACCTATTAGACCTATTGACATCTGCCAATTCCCCTGCTTTTTAATTCAACTTTATTTGAACATCAACACCAGCTGCAAGATCCAACTTCATCAATGCATCTACGGTTTTTTCTGTTGGCTCAACGATATCCAATAACCTTTTATACGTTCTCAATTCATACTGATCCCGCGCATCTTTATTGACATGCGGAGAAATCAAAATTGTAAAACGCTCTTTTTTAGTAGGCAATGGAATAGGGCCCTTAACTTGAGCACCTGTTCTTCTTGCTGTTTCTACTATCTCACCAGCCGATTGATCAATCAATTTATGATCAAATGATTTCAATCGGATTCTGATAGTTTGATTAGACATAGTGTTTACTCGATTATTGATGCAACGACGCCCGCACCTACTGTACGACCACCTTCACGGATTGCAAAGCGCAAGCCATCTTCCATGGCAATCGGTGAAATCAGTTTTACTTTGACTGAAATATTATCGCCGGGCATAACCATTTCAACGCCTTCAGGCAGTTCAACTGCGCCGGTCACGTCGGTCGTCCTGAAATAGAACTGTGGGCGGTAGCCATTAAAGAACGGGGTATGACGACCACCTTCATCTTTAGACAAGATATAAATCTCTGAGTTGAAGTATGAATGCGGCTTGATGGTGCCTTTGTGAGCCAATACTTGTCCACGCTCAACGTCGTCTCTTTTTGTGCCTCTCAGCAGGATGCCGACGTTATCGCCCGCTTGACCTTGATCCAGCAATTTGCGGAACATTTCCAC
>CAMAUL010000021.1 GCA_945861405.1 Candidatus Methylobacter oryzae
CGGAATACCATCTTTGGCGGCACGTTCCAATGCTTGCTCTTTAAGCTGTGATGTATATTTGTTACGAACAGCTGTAGTAGTTGATTCTTTCTTGATTTTCATTGTTTACCTCGGTTTTAGAGATTACTCTCTTAGCCGGGTGTCCGCTAGATTGGGGCAAGATCACCATCAGCAAGCCAAAGAAAAAGCGCAGTCCAAAATAGCCATATATGTGGTGCGGCCCATACCTTATCGTTGACAAGTCTTATAAAACACTTATAATTTAACTTATGAACGATATTAACTGGAAACCCAAAGCCCTGAAGCAAGCTGAAAAGAATTAAGGAAGCCGCCGTGCGTCAAAGGATTTATACCGAAGTTCAAGCGCTGGCCAATTTTCCGAATTGCCAAGGCGTTAAAAAACTGACTAACCATGCCTACAGCTACCGCCTGCGGGTGGGGGATTTCCGGGTGTTTTTCGAGTTCGACGGCGACGTACGTATTATTGACATTGAAGAGGTGAAAAAACGCGATGAGCGCACTTACTAACTACCAGACCATTCTAGGAAACGACGGCAAACCGGCGTTTGTGGTGCTGCCTTACGCTGATTTCGTGAAATTGCCCGGCGTTGTCCGCCTTGGCATGATCCCCAATGCCGTTGTTGGCAAGCGCATCATGGATGAGGTCAGCATGCTGCAAGCTTGGCGCGAATACCTGATGTTGACTCAAACCGACATGGCAGAACGGATGGGCATTAGCCAAGCCGGTTACGCGCAGATTGAGGCCGCCAAGCGTCCGCGCAAAGCCACACTGCAAAAAGCCGCCGATGCTTTGGGTATTACGCTGGAACAGTTGGCTTATTAAGTCTGTAAGCTGGAATGTTTAATTATCCCGTTATCCTAACCCCAGACGAAGGCACTATACTGGTCACGTTTCCCGATGTGCCGGAAGCCATCACTTTTGGCAATACGACAGAAGAAGCCTTACTCCATGCGGTTGATGCACTGGAAACCGCTTTATCGTTTTATGTCGAGGCCAGAAAACCTTTACCGGAGCCGTCCGTACGTCCTGATTTACCCACTGTCAGGCCTTCCGCGCTGGAGGGGATTAAGTTGGCTGTTTATCGGGAAATGATGATACAAGGGATCAGAAAGGCTGAGTTAGCACGCCGCTTAGGCTGGAAAGCGCCCCAGATCGATCGGCTGTTTGACCTTGGGCACGCCTCCCGGCTGGATCAATTGGAAGCCGCCGCTAACGCGCTGGGTAAACATATTGATGTGACGCTGGCTTAGGTAGTCTAGAACGTCGGGCATAAAGAGCATGCCCGACTACAGCTACTTATTTATCCAACCTCCCAACAGCCCCGTCAAACTCCACACCCCCATCTCACACCCCACAAACCGACGCCCCAACCCCCTGCAGGCTATCGCCGTCGAGCCGCTGCCGACAAAGGTATCCAGCACCATATCGCCCGGCTTGGAACTGGCCTCGATAATATGCCGCATCAGAACCAGCGGCTTTTCGCAGGGATGTTTACCTGATGAATACCTTTGCACCGGCTTAAAGTCCCAGACGTTGGTGTAATGGACGTGCTTGGTCACCGCAAAGTGGCGGCGCAAAGCTCAAGGATTCGTAACGCGTCCAGCTCTTTTTGGGCATGTTCGGCCATGAACACATGGTAATTACGATGTATCACCTACTCCCATATTTGCCAGCATAATATGCTATTTTTCATGTGCCGTTAACAATGGCTTGCTTTGTACGCCGGAAGGCCAGCTATTTCCCTGGTATGTAAAAATCGCCTCCGAGAGCTGGGAGCTGCGGATCAAACACTTTGTGGCGCGGCTTAGATTTATTTAATAAGAAAATCCCGCATCATGCCCATGTCTTCGTGTTCCAGATTGTGGCAGTGGTACATGAACAGGCCTTTAAAATCATTAAACGGTTTTAATATCGTGACCTTCTCGCCCGGCATTACCAGCACCGTATCTTTCCAGCCGTTCTGTATAAATCCAGAGGAAACGGTGGCGTAGCTATCGCCGGAACGCGAACTCACTTCCCGTTTGACGATTTGGAACTGTTCGCCATGTAAATGCATAGGGTGAGGCATATCCATCATCATGCCGTGCATGCCGCTGCCGTCAAAACCGTTATCGAACTCGATTAATTGCAGGCTGTTAACCGGGATAATTTCATCCGGCTGAATGTCGTCCATTTTATAAGAACGGCCATTAAGCAGGGCTGACATGTGCTGCATGGATAAGGCGATGGTTTTGGGGTTGTTCGTATTTGCAGCATCTTTGATACGTAACGGAGTGATGGGGGTAAGCGTTTTGGGTAAGGTGTGGTTGCCTTGCTCCTTTTTGGTGACCCGGATTTTTAACAGCGGGTAGTCCGATCCTGAGGGCAAGGTGCTGACTGACATCATTCCTCCGCCCATCATGCCGCCCTCCATCATACCTCGTCCGTGTCCACCCATCATGCCACCGCCCATCATACCCATGCCGCCATGCGAGGCAGCATCAAACTGAAGACTGCGCAAGTTCAGCTCGGAGCCTATCTCCCGCTGGCTAAAGTCCATCCATAATTCCAGTCGTTCTCCCGGAGCCAGCATCATATACGCATGTTGCTCGGGACTTTCCAGCAAGCCGCCGTCAACGCCTATGACGGTGAGGGGCGTACCGTCGTCCCAGGCGAGTTTATAAATACGGGAATTAGAGCCGTTGACCAGTCGGAGCCGGTAGGCGCGGGTCGCCACCGGCAACACAAAATCAGGCCGACCGTTGACCAGGATCTGGTCGCCCAAAAAACCCTGCATGCGTTGCATCATGTGAGCCGAATAAGCCAGTTGGTTTTGACCGTCAAAACTGCGATCCTGAATCACCAGCGGAACGTCAAAGTCGCCGCTCGGTAAACTAAGCGCCTGTTCCTGATCGTCGCTGACGATTAACAGACCCGCCAAGCCGGAATACACCTGTCTGGCGGTGACGCTATGGGTATGGGCGTGATAAAAATAGGTGCCTGCCCGGTTGAGTATCTCGAACTCATAGATGTAAGTTTCGCCGCGATCAATCGCATACATGGGGTTGCCGTCCATGTTGGCGGGTACATGCAGGCCGTGCCAGTGCAGAATCGATTGCGCCGGTAAATTATTGTTAAGAATCAGCCTGACCTTTTGGCCTTTCTTAAAACGCAGGGTAGGGGCCAGATAAGTGCCGTCATTATTATCCAGCACCCCTGAAGCGCCTTTGATGACTTTGCCGGTGATTTTCCATACGCGGGTTTTCTCGCCTTTTAAAATGGCTACCTCAGCCGTGTTCATGGTCAGGTCAATCTCAACGTCGGGAAGAAAATCGGCAGAGGGTTTGTTGACCCTGGAAAATTCGCCAGCCGCCTGCGTCCAGCTCGGGTAAGTGACCGCTCCGGCGATACCGATTGCGGCATATTTTAAAAGTTTGCGGCGTTGCAGATTGGTCGTTTTCATCAGTACTTACCTCGTTCAATTGATATTTGTATGCCGTTGCAAGTTTGGATCATGATTTTCGCAACGTGGTGAAGCTGTTTGCAGCTGAGGTTAAGAAGAAAGCCCCATGCACGGGCGAATTGATTCGCCTTTGATCTACATTTAACATCAAGGTATAGGAAAGGGGGTATCCGTTGAATTAGTATAAACACTTAGCGACCGGTTTTGCAGTATCTAAGAGTCTTTTTTTTCATGGGCTATGACATCGGTAAATATTGAAGGCAATATGCAACGGGAGTGCAAGCTTCGCCTAGAGTGTCTATTTTTGGCGAAGCCATTGTTGACGTGAATTATGACTAGGGTTCCAGCCAGCCGGTTACCATTTCATCGGCATTAAAATCAACTTCGCCGCCGCTAGGGTCGGGGAAATACCATGCCTCGCCCGTTTTCCATTTATCAATTTTACCGGGTTTTCCGAGCAGTGACGTGACTTCGGCTTTTGATAGGTTCACTTGCAAAGATTGCCACGGATTGCCACCTACTTTTTTTGTTTGTACTTTAGCCGTTTCAAGGGCTTTGACAGGTTGGGCAGATTCCAATTCTTGTACCCGTTTCTTAAGGGCTTCATTTTCCAGCCTCAATTCCTGAATTTCAGTTGACTCCTCGGCCCATGCATTATTCGAATAACAAAATAGCGCGATTGCAGCCATCAACATTAAATGGCGAATTAATCTTGTTGTTTGATGAGATAAGGAAATAATCATTAGGGTTCCTAATTTAAAGTTTACAGCACTGAAAATTTGGCAATTAGCCAAGGAAGCGAGACAAAAACTTTGTGTTTCACCATCAACTGAATATGATTCGATTGTACTCTCGCTGGATATTTTTCCATAGATTGATTTAAAGATTCAGAATTATTTAGCCATCGATAACGGGTGCGATTCAAACTGATGTGGTTATGCTAGTTCCCAAGCTGGAGCTCTCATCGTTATACACAAGTGTCTGCGAGACACCGTCATTCTGGCAGGGATGCCGGAATCTAGGCACAGGGATGTAAAAGCTTGAAAACCCCCGGTACCTCTAAGCAACTGGCGAGGTTCGAAAGTTACCGTCCATGGCGCTGGATACCGGCATCCATGCCGGTATGACGACTCTTGGACAGAGTTGTGTATAACGACGAGAGCTGGAGCTTGGGAACTAGCGAAATCAGGATTTCACATCAGTTTGAATCGCACATCGATAACCGTATCGAGATGATTGAACCTAAGTTGGTTTATAATGCCAATCGGCTCCATACTTAATATATAAAGGAGGATTGAAAGCCTTTTATGCGGTATTTTATGATTAACACTTTGACCACTGTGAACCATGTCTGAAAACTATTCGTTTGATCGTGATTATTCGCTGGATTCCTTAAAAATCCCGCCCAACTCCATTCAGGCCGAGCAATCGGTGTTGGGCGGCTTGATGCTGGACAACCAAACCTGGGATTCGGTATCGGACAAGGTGGTGGAAAGCGATTTTTATCGCCGGGATCACCGGCTGATTTTCAAGACCATTGAGCAGCTTGCCGATAAACAGATCCCTTTTGATGTGATTACCATATCCGAAGCTCTGGAAGCGATAGGCGAGCTGGAGAATTCGGGCGGGTTGTCTTATTTGGGCATGTTGGCCAAAGATACGCCCAGCGCCGCCAATATCGTCACCTACGCCAATATCGTTCGGGATCGGTCGGTGCTGCGCCAGTTGATTCATGTCGGCACCGATATTTCAGATTCCGCGTTCAATACCGAAGGCCGCGAGACCGCAGACCTGCTGGAAAATGCCGAGCGCGAGGTCTTCAAAATCGCCGAACAGCGGCAGCGGGGGCAGGGCGGTTTTGCCACCATCAAAACATTGCTGGCGCGCGCCGTCGACAAGATTGAAACGCTGTTCGAGCAGGAAGGCTCCATTACCGGGGCGGCTACCGGCTTTACCGATTTTGACGAGCTGACCTCCGGCCTGCAACCTGCCGACCTGATTATCGTGGCCGGACGGCCTTCGATGGGCAAAACCACAATAGCGATGAACATGGCCGAGCATATCGCCATTAAGGGCGACAAACCGGTTGCAGTATTTAGCATGGAAATGCCCGGAGACTCGCTGGCGATGCGGATGATGTCGTCATTAGGCCGCATCGACCAGCATAAAATCAGAACCGGCAAGCTGGAAGACGATGAGTGGCCGCGCCTGACCTCGGCCATCAACATGCTGGCGGAAACCAAGCTGTTCATCGACGATACCCCGGCGTTAACGCCGACCGAAGTGCGCTCAAGAGCCAGGCGTTTGGCGCGTGAACATGGCCAGCTGGGCCTGATCGTACTGGATTACTTGCAGTTGATGCAGTCGCCGTCCAGTGGTGAAAACCGGGTGCAGCAGATTTCCGATATTTCCCGAGGCCTAAAGGCGCTGGCCAAGGAGCTAAACGTCCCTGTGGTAGCCTTATCCCAGCTTAACCGTAATCTTGAACAACGCCCCAATAAACGCCCGATGATGTCCGACTTGCGCGAATCCGGGGCTATCGAGCAGGACGCCGATTTGATCGTGTTTGTGTACCGGGACGAAGTGTATAACGAAGACAGTCCGGATAAAGGCATCGCCGAAATTATTATCGGCAAGCAGCGTAACGGCCCGTTGGGTACCGTCAGGCTTACTTTCCTGGGGCAATATACCCGTTTTGAGAATTTCGCGGGAAGCTATAACAGCGGGGACTATGAATGACCCCGGCAGCTTATGCAGTGCTCGACCTGGATGCCGCCCGGCATAACCTGTCCAAAGTGCGCAGCATTGCGCCAAACGCCAAGGTCATGGCAGTCATCAAGGCCAATGGCTACGGCCATGGCCTGCTGCGGATGGCGGCAGCCTTGCAGGATGTCGATGCTTTTGCCGTCGCCAGGGTCGATGAGGGCGTTCAATTGCGCAAGGCCGGGTTTAAAAACCGGATTGCCGTTTTGGAAGGCTTTACCGATGCCGAGGAATTGGATGAACTGCTGCATTACCAGTTGGACGCCGTGGTGCATTGCCCGGCCCAGCTGAAGATTATGGAAGCCAGAACAGAACCTAGAGCCTGTTCGGTCTGGCTAAAGCTCGACACCGGCATGAACCGTCTGGGGTTCAAGACGGCAGAGTTCAATGCCGTTTATCAGCGCCTAAGCCAGTGCACACTGGTAAAGCAGCCGATCAGTCTGATGACCCATTTTGCCAGCGCCGATGATGTCAATGACGATCAAACATTAAAGCAAATCGATTTATTTAAGCGTACGGTTGCCGGTTTTTCCGGCGAACGCAGTCTAGCCAACTCGGCGGGCATCTTGGGTTGGGAGTCATCCTTAAACGATTGGGTGCGCCCCGGCGTTATGTTGTACGGCATCTCGCCGTTTCCCGATGCAACCGGTAACCAACTGGGGCTAAAGCCGGTTATGGCGCTACGTTCGCGGCTGATTGCGGTCAAGCCCATCGATGCGGGCGAGTCGGTCGGTTACGGCGGTAGCTGGACATGTGAAAAGTCCACCACGCTGGGCGTCGTGGCGATAGGCTATGGCGACGGCTATCCGCGTCACGCCAAAGCCGGAACGCCGGTACTGGTCAACGGCAAGCGTGTCTCGTTGATCGGCAGGGTGTCAATGGATATGATCACCGTCGATCTGGAAAACCAACCCGATGCCAAACCCGGCGACCCTGTAGTCTTGTGGGGCGAGAGCCTGCCGGTTGAAGAAATCGCGCTCCGGGCCGATACCATACCTTATACGCTGGTGTGTGGAGTGACCCAACGGGTGCAGTTGGTTGAGAAACAGCATGAGCGGTAAGTCCCCCAGTATATTTTTGCCCCAATGTGTTAGGTCGCCTAAAAGCGTCTACTGTTGGTGCGAAAAAATACTATTCAACCCGCGCGACTGTTATTTTTACAATGAAACTGATTTATAGAAAACATGCCATCATGCGCATGTTCGAGCGGGGTATATCGGAGGCGGACATTCGTAAAATTGTAAGCGCCGACGGCTATTGCCTGCTATCCAGATGACAGACCGTATCCAAGCCAGTTACTATTGGGTTGGATCGACAATAAACCTATGCATGTTTTAACGGCGGCAATTGATAATGACGAAACCATTATTATCACTGCTTATCACCCGGAGCTTGCGCTCTGGGAAGACGACTTCAAGAGGAGGCGCTCATGAAATGCCCTATTTGTAAACACGGCAACACGATTAGCGGTACAGCCAGCATAACATTAGAAAGAAATGCCGCAACCTTGGTATTTAAGGATGTTCCCGCGCAGATTTGCAATAACTGCGGGGAGGAATACTTTACCGATAGCATCACCCAAGCAATCATGCAGCAAGCTGAATCGGCCATTAGCCAAGGGGTGCAAATCGATGTGCGGCAATATAGAGCCGCATAGGCTGAGATTCAGTAGCGATATAAATTTGATACAAGGAATATAAACATGCGATTAAGCCAGCCGCAAGTCGATGTAATTTGTGCCAGTGCGGTAAAGAATTTCGGGCAATCGGCGCGGGTCTGGTTATTCGGTTCACGTATCGATGAGCAGAGCAAGGGCGGCGACATCGATCTTTATATTGAGCCGGAAATTCAGGAGCCTGCCGAGTTGGTCGACGCAAAGCTGCACTTTTTGCTTGAATTGCATAAACAACTAGGCCAGCAAAAAATAGATGTCGTTATCCGCCGGGCTAACTTTAAAGAAGACTTGCCCATCTTTCGAATCGCTCGGGAAACCGGAGTGCAGCTATTATGAATACCGCTTATCACGCGGCGCTGGAGGTATGTAAGCGTCATGAAGACCGGCTGGCTTGGGCGATACCATTTGCGTGCCAGCTTTCCACTTTCCGCAAACACGCTACGAGATATGGAGGGTACGGAGTTAGCCGTTTTGGATCAGTTCTCGACCCGGTTTTCAAAGCTGCAAGATGCGATGGGCGCGAAATTATTTCCGGCAGTATTGGAGTTGACCAAAGAGCAAGGTGAATTTTCGGCTTTTCTGGATAAACTCTATCGTTTGGAGAAAATAGGGGCCATTTTATCCGCAGAGCATTGGTTGCTGCTTAGGGAAATGCGCAATGAATCTCGCATGATTACACCCCGATGATCCGGCCATTCAATCCGCTATTCTTAACAAAGCTTATCATCTTGCCGACGACTTGCTTTCGGCACTCAATCAAATCGAAGCATTTGCGGCGAAATATATCGACAGCAATGCTGGGCGGGATTTGTAATCCTCATCTATACTTTAATTTAAAGTAAACTTCAATTAAACCAGTCTCGTAGCTTGGGTGCGGCCCAACATAGCGACTAACTTAAGCTTTCAGGACAGAAAACAATGACCAATAATGCCAATTCCTTGCTGCTCGAAAAAATAGCGGCGCAAATTCAGCAGGCTTTAGTGCTGGCAGGGCAGGGCGACCTGACTGGCTCAGAAGCGCTTTATCTTGAGGTGCTGGAGCAACAAGCGGAACATCCGCTGGCTTTATACGGTTTGGCGCAGCTGGCAGGCGCAATTGATGATCTGGAAGTTAAGGAGGCCTTGTTAAGCCAAGCGATTGAGCAACTGGTCGATATAACAAGCCCTGAGCAAAAAAGCCTAGCGGCAGTATGGTTAACAGAGCTGGCCGAAGTGTTGTTTAAACTCAATCGGCCTACCGATGCAATGCATTGCCTCAGACAATGCGAAAGCCTGATCGCTGAAAACTTGAAGGTTCCCTTGGCGAGTTAAACTTCGCTGGTTCCCAAGCTCCAGCTTTCATCGTTATACACAAGTTGTTGCGTGAGTATTTGGAACCCCAGAGGGGTTCAAGCTGTTAGCTGGGGGTTGAGCAACGCGACACCCCCGGGATAGCGGTAATAATTTTTCGACCCTGGAGGGGTCGCAGCGGTATGCATAAAACTCTGAATTTATACTGAATTTATATCTAATAATGGTTCGAATGCCGCGATGTGTTAATAAACTCCTTGGTCGCACAAAACTGTGACTGCGACCCTTCCAGGGTCGTGGGTCATTTTTTCGTTGACCGGGGGTGTCGCGATGCTCAACCCCCGGCTAATGGCTAGCAACCCTCCGGGTTGCAAAAAAACATTCAGTCATTTGTGTATAACGATGAGAGCTGGAGCTTGGGAACCAGCAAATTAAAATTAAAAAAAATTAAAGTTTTAAAAACCGCAGTCGATAACAAAAACGTGGGGGGATTTATCACAACGATAAAAAACCTAAATTTGAACAGACCGGTAAAAAATATTACCCGGCCTAACCAGGAGAGCTACCATGGCACTAACAGTCAATTCCAACCTAGCATCATTAAACGCCCAACGTAACTTGAATACCAATGCGAGTTCGTTGAGTTCTGCATTACAACGGCTGTCTTCCGGTTTGCGTATCAACAGCGCTAAGGACGATGCGGCCGGTTTTGCTATCGCAGATCGCTTTACCTCGCAAATCCGGGGTAATGACCAAGCGGCTCGTAACGCCAACGACGGTATCTCTTTAGCGCAAACAGCTGAAGGCGATCTGGATCAAATCGGTGCCAACTTACAGCGTGTCCGTGAGCTGGCCGTGCAAGCGTCAAACGCCAGTAACAGCGCCTCTGACCGTGCTTCACTCAATAACGAAGCCATCCAGCTGATCGCTGAAATTGACCGCGTGGCCACAAACTCTTCATTCAACGGTATCAAACTGCTGGATGGTTCTTTTTCGGCAAAAAGCTTCCAAGTTGGCGCTAATAGTTCGTCTGCCAACCAAATATCTATCTCCGCTATTTCCAGCGCAAGAACCAGTGCTCTGGGTGTCGGTTCCGGTTCCAGCTATTCGACTGTCGTAGCTGGCGGATCGGTAACGGCTTTAGCGCTTACAGCTGGCGATTTGGTCATTAATGGTTATCAGGTGGGAGCTACTGTCAGCGACGGGGTGTCAAATGTCAACGCCACCGGCAGCGCCATTGCCAAGGCTGCAGCTATCAACGCGGTGCAGGGGGAAACCGGGGTGAACGCAACTGTGGCGGCAACGGCTGTTACCGGCACTACTGTGGCTGCTTTTACCGCTGTTGCCGATGGCGATATCACCATCAATGGCGTGAATATCGGCGGCTTAGGCGCGGTTACTACAGCTGCTGAACGCGGCGCTCAAACCTCTGCGGCTATCAATGCAAAATCATCTCAAACCGGCGTGACAGCGACTTACAATGCTACCACCGGCGCGGTGGCGCTGGCCGCTGCCGATGGCCGCAATATCACCGTTTCCAAGAATGCGGCTAATGTCGGCGTTGCCGCTAACGTATCTGGGTTGGGTTCCGCTTCATCAGCGGTAACGACAACTACCGCAACATTGACCCTGAACTCCACTGGTTCCGCCGGCATTGTGTTGGCAAATGGCGGTACCGGTACTCTGACAGGTGTTGCTCCGACTGCTTTTGTTTCGACTACAGACGATGTTGCTGCCGGGGATATCGTGATCAATGGTGTGGCTATAACCGCTGCTGGGCCGGCTGGTGGTTCTGCCTCCGCACAGGGAGCTGCTGTTGCGGCTGCGATAACCGCATTATCGGCACAAACTGGAGTTACAGCTGCTGCTTCAGCGGCTGGTCTTGTCACGCTGACATCTACCACTAACGCTTCATTTACGGTGCTTACTAAAGGCACAGCTACGACGGCAAGGACTGGCTTAACATTCGGCACTACCGTTGTTGGGGGTAAAGGAGCAACAAATTCCGGTTTGACGGGGGGTGCTAATACGGCCACCGCAACCGCCGGGGCCGGGGTGTCGTCGCTGGACTTTACCACCGCAGCGGGGGCGCTGGCTTCATTGGCCACGCTGGATGCCGCGCTCAACACCGTCAGTACCACCCGAGGCGCGTTGGGTGCTTACCAAAACCGTTTTGCATCAACCATCGCCAGTTTGCAAACGACTACTGAAAACTTGACTGCTTCTCGTAGCCGTATTCAGGATGCCGATTTTGCAAAAGAAACAGCCAGTCTGTCACGGGCGCAAGTCTTGCAACAAGCGGGTACTGCAATTTTGGCTCAGGCTAACCAATCTTCACAAGGTGTATTGAGTCTGTTAAGATAAAGTTAGGGATAGAGGATGCCCGGTGGCAACATCGGGCTTTCTGTTTTCTCGCTACTCGTAATAGGAGGGCAAGATGGACATTAATACCAATACACAGCAATATCAACCTATAGGTACTACGCCTGTAAGTATCGTGCCTGTGAAGCTTGAGAATGACAGAAAGCCAGTCGATTCATCAGGATCCGCTGGCGTTTCTGTTGTTGCCGAAGCAAAAAAAGTTGAGCACTCGGAACGCGATCTTCAACAGGCCGTCACCAAGTTAAATGATTTTGCACAAACGATACAGAGGAATTTGCTTTTTAGTCTCGATAAAGAAAGCGGTAAACTGATTACTAAGGTTGTCGATTCTAAAACTAACGAGGTTATCCGGCAAATACCGAATGAAGAAACCGTCGCATTGGCTCGTAATCTGGCGGCACTGGGTGGGCATGAAGCCGAGTTTAAAATTTTCAGTTCAACTGCTTAATGGATTGCAGGTGCGATTTTGTCGCACCTGCGCCAGACTCAATAATTTAAAAGGAGAAGGGCAATGTCTGCAATTACATCTACCGGGTTAGGTTCAGGTCTTGATATTGAAAGCTTGGTGAAGGGTCTGGTCGCTGCCGAAGGATCGGCGACCTCGCAGCGGCTGCAAGTTAAAGAGGCTAAATTACAGGCCGATTTGTCGGCGCTGGGGACGCTTAAAGGCGCTTTATCAGGGTTTCAATCCAGCATACTGGCTCTTAAGGATATAACTGCATTTAAGGCCCGCACCGCCACCTCCAGCAGTACCACTTCATTTACTGTGGGCGCAAACAGTACTGCGTCTGCCGGGAGTTTTGCCATTAGAGTGGATCGGTTGGCGGCGGCAACCAAAGTGCGTACCCTGGCTGCGCCGACCACTACGGTTGCGTCCGGTGCTTATACTGTGGCAACTCAAGCTGCAGGCACGACGACTACGGATACTGTTTGGAATCTGAAGGTAGATGGTCTTGTGCTTTCCACCAAAACAACGCTTGCGGGCACTACGGGAGGATCTACCGATGTGTCAAAGATTGCCGCTGACTTGGATGCTGATTTGGCCACTTTTTTGGGGACTCATCCGGGATACTCGGCTACAGGCACTTTTGCAGCTCCGGGTAATAACTTACAAATCACCAAGGCAGATGGTTCAGCCGTACTCATAGAGCAAGCCGTTACCGGCGGCGCTGGCGGCGGCGCTATTACGCAGGCGACTTTTGCTGGTGCAGGTTTTGTAGGCACTACCGCTGGTTTCGCTTTTGCCAGCGACACGGCATTGGTGGGAGAGGGGACGCTAGCCATAAGCTTGGGTGCAGCTAACTTTAATATTACCGCTAGCGCTGCCACTACGCTGGCGGGTCTTCGTGATTTAATCAACCAGTCGACTACTAACCCGGGCATCAGCGCAAGCATCGTCAAGGTCAGCGCTACCAATTCCCAGTTAGTGCTGACGTCAAATGTTACGGGTGCGGCAAATACCATCGGCGTTGCTGTTACGGGCGCTACGGCACTACCCGCCACTAGCAGTTTAAACCGGCTTGCAACAGCCAATCTGACAACTGTCCAGGCTGGTGCGGATTCGCTTATTCAGGTCGATAACGTCGCTGTAACCAGGACTACCAATAATTTGACCGATGTTATTTCCGGGGTGACCATTGCCCTGGTAAAAGCAGACGCGCTTGCCGCGCCAGCAACCTTGACTATTGCGGTGGATACAAATGCCGCTACGTCAAAAGTTAATGATTTTATTAAGGCGTATAATACCCTGGCCGGTACACTAAGCAGCTTGTCTCAATATGATGCTAAAACCAAGAAAGCTAGCCGATTATTTGGTGATGCAACGTTGCGGGGCATACAAAGCCAGCTTCGTCAGGTTTTATCAAGTTCGGTGGTTGGTGGCGTGGCTGGAGTTACAACATTGGCGGATATCGGCATTAAAACGGATAAAACCGGTTCACTGACGCTTGATTCGGTTAAGCTTAATGCAGTTATAGCTGCAAATTCTGATGCGGTTCCGCAATTGTTTGCGACCACGACGACTGGATTGTCGCCCGTTTTTGACAAGATATTAACAAATTACCTGGCTACTGATGGCCCATTAACGGCTCGCGTGGACGGCGTTAATAAGAATATTGGGGGCATTACGGTTCAGCGAACTAAGCTCAATATTAGGCTTAATGAGGTAGAGGCTCGGTATCGCAAGCAATTTACGGCAATGGATAATTTACTGGGGAAGTTAAAAAGTACCGGTAATTATTTAACGCAGCAGTTGACGCCCCCCCAAAAAACAGCGTGATTCTGTTGATGCAAGCAGTCGTGGTGGCTGCTTGCATTTTTCGCTACCTTGTTGAGCGGCATCTTTTTGCGGCCTAATCTATTGGCGCGGCAGTTGGTCATAATCTTTAATGCATGAAAGCAATCAATTTCAGACGGCATCAGGTCATCATGCTTAACTTGTTAAGTTAAAAAAGATTAACTTTTTTTCGTAAAATTAAGGTAAAGTTTTCATTAGAACTGTCGCTACAGTTAATAAGTGTTGCAGGTGTAACTGGAACGCAACACAATAATAAATGAGGATAACCAAATGAATGCAGTATTTGCAATGAAGCAGTATCAACAAGTGAGCGTTCACAGTGGGGTAATGGATGCCTCGCCCCATCGTCTTGTGCAAATGCTGATGGAAGGAATGCTGGAAAAAGTTGCTTTGGCGAAAGGCAATATGGCCAACAATAATATTGCCAGTAAAGGTGAAAATATCAGTAAGGCCATCGCTATTGTTGGCGGGTTGCAGTCCTCTTTGAATATAGACGCAGGGGGCGAGCTTGCAGAAAATCTGAGTAACCTTTATGACTATATGACTAACCGTCTGGTTATGGCAAACTTGCATAATGATGAAGCCATTTTGGATGAGGTTGCCAGCTTGATGGTGGAAGTAAAAATAGGCTGGGATGGTATTCCTGAGACGTTTAAACATTAGTTTGCAGGTGCTTCGCATGATGCGGTTATACTGCGAAACCTATGATTTTCTCCTTTAGCTGTTCATGTTCTTAACGTATCTTTGAGTTTTCATGATGACAGATAAGACGCAAGATCTTCAACAGTTAATAGCACTTAGCAGGACAATGCTGGAAAAAGCACGGGATGATTTGTGGGATGACGTGGTTGATCTGGAAGCGGAGCGCAGTGAGTTGATCGGGTTATTTTTTTTAGAGCCGGTTCAGCAGGAATATGCAGAAGCGGTTGAGGCCGGAATTAGAGCGATAATAGATATAGATATAGATATTATGGAACTAGGCGCGTTAAAAAAGCTTGATCTTGTGGGCATCCTGCAAAAGATGGAACAGGGAAAAAAGGCTGTTTTGGCCTATGGCTCTTGATGTTGTTTACTTGAAATTGCTGTTTCCGAAATAAGCCCGAAGCGGTATCGATAATGTTTGCGTAGTCTAAATCTTGGAGGTTTTTTATGGTTAGTTCAGTGGGTGGCCCAAGTGTGCCGGGATTAGTAACGGCTCAGTTGAAAGAGTCGGCAGCAAATCAAGAGCTGGAGATTGCGGTCATTAAGAAAGGTCAGAATATTGAAAAGGCTCAAGGGGAAGCGGCTTTGAAATTAATAGATTCATCTTCCAGCGTAGCGAGTCCAGGGCGAATTGACTTGTACGCGTAAAACGGCGGGTCAGTATGGAATAATCAAAAAGAGCAACGTGAAGTTGCTCTTTTTTTTTGTCAGGTCTTCTTTAAAATCAATTCAAGTACCAGTTTGCTGCCAAAGTAAGCTAACAGCAGCAAAACAAATCCGATTAAAGTCCAGCGTATCGCTGTTTGCCCCCGCCATCCATAGCGCATTCTACCCGCCAGCAAACTGGAAAAAATGATCCAAGCAACAATCGATAAAACAGTCTTGTGCACTAAATGCTGCGCGAATAAATCTTCAATAAAAATAAAGCCGCTGATCAGTGAGATGGTTAGGAAAAAGAGTCCGGTGCCGAGCATTTGGAACAACAAGACTTCCATGGTTTGCAAGGACGGTAATGACTGGATGAAGCGTTTGGGCGGATGGCTTTTAAGCTGCTGATCTTGAATGGCAAGCAAAACGGCTTGCAGCGCGGCAATGTTTAGCAGGCTGAACGCGATAATCGAAGTTAAGATGTGGACGCTCATTTGCCAGCTGTGGGTGCGCAGCAGATGGGGTTTGTCGGGCAGGTTCAGCTCCAGCGCCAGCATGACCGCAGCGATGGGAAATATCACGATACCCAGTTTTTCGACAGGCTTGGTCAGTGTTGCTATCAGCAGCAGCAGGGAGACAATCAGTGAAACCAGGGTTGCGGTGCTGATAAAGCTAAAATTGAAGCTACTGTTTTGCAAGAAAGCGGCGGCGGTGTATGCAATGTGTGAGCTTACTGCTGTCCATGCCAGATAAAGCGGGGTTCGGTGTCTTTTGTTCTGGTGAGTATCACGAACAATAAGCAGGGTGCTTGCCAGATAAGTGCAGATTGAAAGGGCCGCGAATGTAGTGTTCATTAGGGTTGTTTTTATGGATTTGCGATTAAGGGGTAGTGCCGCCTTCTGCTGCGGGCTTGTTGCTTATCTGGATGTTTTTGTGCAGTAAGCCGTGTTCGCGGCTTGCCACAAATTCCCTTGAGTTTAATGCAAAGGCCTCGGCGGCTATGTTAATATATCCCGCTAAATAGTCCTAGCGCATTTGTGTTAGCGAGTGGTTTCCTTAAGATTTAATAAAGACACTGATATGTTTGATAATTTAACCGATAGATTAGGTAGTACACTTAAGAAAATTAAGGGTCAGGGGCGCTTGACTGAAAGCAACATCCAGGACACCCTGCGCGAAGTGCGCATGGCTTTGCTTGAGGCTGATGTTGCGTTGCCGGTGGTTACGGACTTTATTGAGCGGATCAAAACAGGCGCGTTAGGCCAGGAAGTTCAGTCCAGTCTTTCGCCCGGCCAATCGCTGATTAAGCTGGTTCAAGCTGAACTGGTCACGGTGATGGGCGAGGCCAACGAAAAGCTGAATCTTAATGCGGTTCCGCCTGCGATTATTTTAATGGCGGGTTTGCAGGGCGCGGGTAAAACGACGACGGTGGCAAAACTAGGTCGCTGGCTAAAAGAAAATCAAAAGAAAAAAGTCGGTGTGGTCAGTGCGGACGTATATCGGCCTGCGGCTATCAAGCAGTTGCAGATGCTGGCAAATGAGCTTTCTTTAGACTTTTTTGACAGTGATGTATCGCAAAAACCGGTCGATATTGCTAAAAACGCCATTGAAGCGGCCAAGAAAAAATTTCTGGACGTCATTATTATCGATACTGCAGGTCGTCTGCATATCGATGACGAGATGATGGGCGAGATTAAGGAATTGCATGCGGCAATTAATCCTGTCGAAACCTTGTTTGTTGTTGACAGTATGACCGGGCAGGATGCTGCTATCACTGCAAAAGCCTTTAATGATGCGTTGCCGTTGACCGGGATTATCCTGACCAAAGCGGATGGCGATGCACGGGGCGGGGCGGCGTTGTCGATCCGGCATATTACCGGCAAACCGATTAAGTTTATCGGCATGGGCGAAAAAACCGATGCGTTGGAGCCCTTCTATCCTGATCGTATCGCGTCCCGTATTTTGGGTATGGGCGATGTGTTGGGTCTGATTGAAGAGATCGAGCAGAAAGTTGATAAGGAAAAGGCCGAGAAACTGGTCAAAAAGCTGCAAAAGGGTAAGTCATTCGATCTGGAAGATTTTCGTGAGCAGTTGCAGCAAATGCTGGATATGGGCGGAGTCGGCTCAATGCTGGATAAATTGCCGGGCATGAACAGCGTTCCTCAGGAAATGAAAGACAAGGTTAATGACAAGGAGTTATCCCGCCAGATTGGGGTGATTAATTCGATGACCATGAAAGAAAGGCGTTATCCCGATTTGATTAAAGGCGGCAGGAAAAAGCGTATTGCCGACGGCTGCGGCCAGCAGTTATCGGATGTCAATCGCATCCTGAAGCAGTTTATGATGATGCAGAAAATGATGAAGCGCTTCAAAGCAGGCAATATGACTAACATGATGCGGGGCATAAAAAATAATGTGCGCGGCATGGGTATGAGAAGATAATTTGTAGTGTTAATGACCGCTTGGTTGATGGATTGTGCGATGTTCTTTACTTGTATGGAAAATCGCGTAAAATAGGCCGATTAATAATGACTAAAATTTTTTGAGGAACTTAGATGGTAACCATTCGTCTTTCCAGAGGTGGCGCGAAAAATCGTCCTTTCTATCACGTTGTTGTAACCGACAGCAGAAGCGGTCGCGACGGTCGTTATATTGAGCGGGTTGGTTTTTTTAATCCTTTGGCGCGTGGCAATGAAGAAAAATTGCGTTTAGACAGCGAGCGCGTTGAGTATTGGAAATCCAATGGCGCACAGCCCTCCGAGCGCGTTGCGAAGTTGATTAAAGACGCACAAAAAGCGGCGGCATAATTTTAAGTTGTCAGAGCAGCATATCAATGTCGGAAAAATTTCCGGCGTTTTTGGTGTAAAAGGATGGGTTAAGGTATTTTCCTTCACTGATCCGAGGGAAAATATTTTAACCTATTCCCCTTGGTTGCTGAAAAAAGGCGACCTGACAAAAACCGTTGATGTTGTTGACGGACAGCTACAGGGCAAGACGATAGTCGCCCAGCTGGCCGATATTGATGATAGGGATCAGGCGGCAAGTTTGATGGGTTGGGAAATTTATATTACCCAAGATCAGCTGCCAAGACCCGCAAAAGACGAATATTACTGGTCGGAGCTGATCGGGTTGCAGGTTGAGACCATTGATGGCGTTCAGTTAGGCATGGTTGACAGCCTGTTGGAAACAGGCGCTAACGATGTGATCATCGTTCAGGGAGAACGGGAACGGGTTATTCCGTTTTTACAGGGACGGACGATAATTAAGGTTGATCTTGATGTAGGCAAGGTTATTGTCGATTGGGATCCCGATTTTTAATGATTATGCGTTTTGACGTTGTAACATTATTTCCGGACATGGTGGAAGCGGCTGCGGGTTACGGCGTAACCGGCAGGGCAATCGAACGCAACATCGTCAGTTTGTCGGTATGGAATCCTCGGGATTATACCCACGACAGACACAAAACTGTCGATGATCGCCCATACGGCGGCGGCCCTGGTATGGTCATGAAGTATCAGCCCTTGCATGATGCGGTTAATGACGCAAAACAGGCAGGTGCAAAGGCAGCCAAAGTGGTTTATTTAAGTCCGCAAGGCAAGCCGATTACCCAGGCTTTGTTGTCGGCGGCTAGTGAAGTTGAGCAATTGATTTTAGTTGCGGGGCGTTACGAAGGTATTGATGAGCGTTTTGTCGAGCTGGATTGCGATGACGAGTGGTCTATCGGCGACTATGTTATCAGCGGCGGTGAACTCGCGGCATTGGTGGTTATCGATGCGGTGACACGACTATTGCCGGGGGTACTCGGTGATGAAGATTCAGCTCAGCAGGACTCGCACAGCGATGGTTTGTTGGATTGTCCGCATTATACCCGGCCTGAACAGTTTGAAGAACATTCGGTGCCGGAAGTTTTATTAGGCGGCAACCATGCGGATATAGACCGCTGGCGAATGAAGCAGGCTTTGGGGCGGACTTGGCAGAGACGGCCGGACTTGCTAAAAAAAAAGATTTTGAGTGCAGAGCAGGAAAAGCTGCTTAAAGAATTTATTGTAGAATTAGTTTAAATTTAAGGTGCGGTATGAGCAATATTATTGATGAATTGGAAGCGGAACAACTGAAACAGATCCCTGACTTTGGTCCGGGCGACACGGTTGTTGTGCAAGTTAAAGTAAAAGAAGGCGAGCGTGAAAGAATTCAGGCTTTTGAAGGTATCGTAATTGCTAAACGTAATCGCGGCTTAAACTCGGCTTTCACAGTAAGAAAAATTTCTCACGGTACCGGCGTTGAGCGTGTATTTCAAACGCACAGCCCTATCATCAGCGAGATCAATGTTAAGCGTCGCGGCGATGTCCGTCGTGCCAAGTTGTATTACTTGCGTGACCTGACCGGTAAAGCGGCCCGTATTAAAGAAAAACTTTAATCAAGCCCGGTTCATTGGATAAAAAAGGCAGCTTTGAGCTGCCTTTTTTATGGTTAATTGTTTAGCTTAGTTGGAAGCGACCCAACCCAACCACCTAGGCCGTTGCACCAAAGTCAGGTATCCTCTCTTTTTTAGTGAAAATTTGTAATGAAATGTATGCACAATGGCGGCGGCATGTGGAAGCTTTATTTGGTGGAAGATTAACAGACATTTAAGTTGAATATTTTTAAATGAAATTAATGTGTTGTACGTCCTGCTTAACCAATCTGTTAAGGTAACGGTTAACCTCGTCCATCCGACAGTTAAGGCGACATTCGCGAATATCGAGTTCTTCGCGTACATAGCGAAAATTTTTGCGACGGGACTCACCTTCCCAAATATCGCGAAAGGACGATGCATTGATATTGCCGTAGTCGAAACGCGGATCAAGCAGATAGGCACTACATCCATACACCGCCCCTGTAGACATGACATAGGCCCAAAAAGCAGGTGTGGCGTGGCATTGGCTATAGCGATGCGCATCGCCTTCATCGTGTTTCTTCATGGTGTTTTCACGGTAGATCACGCTGAACTGTTCGGTATTTAGGGCTGCCAATTGTAAACCTAGTTCGGCATAACCTTGATAATTGATCTTCTGGTAGCGTTGGGTTTCGCTGAAAGTGTGTTGTGAGTAAGGCTTGATCACCAGATAGTCCAAACCAATTTCGTCGCGGCAAAGTCGGGCAAGCGTCTCAACTTCGGCGGCATTTTCAGGCAGTAGCAATATTTGGGCGCCGAGTACACAGGAATAGCCACCATGGCGACGAGCTTCCACCATACGTTTGAGGTTGGCAAGGACACGGTCGAATTCTCGTGCCTTGGTTTGATGGATGCGGGCGTAGGTTTCTGCGCTACCGGCATTTACCGATGCCTTGATCCAGGACATTAAGGGCAGGGCGCGTTCAACAAATGCGTCGGATAAAATAGACGCATTAGTGGTCATGGCGGTATTGATGCCAGCCGCTGCTGCTGTCATTACCATACGATCAATCTCTGGATGCAGCATAGGTTCGCCTTCTCCGGCAAACATGACGCTTTTTACACCGTGTTGCCCCATCTCTGCCAGAGTGCGCTCGATAACTTCCAGCGCCAGACGAACAGGCTTGTAACCAATGTAATCAACGGCGCAAAAGGTGCATCGGTGATTACAGGCACCTACTGGAGATATTTCCACATAAAGCGGGTATATCTTTTTCATCTTGTCCCAGTCATCGGCGGCATCAAGAAATTGAGCTACCCGTTGGGGGTGATAAATGAGTTTGTGACTGTCAATGGCGTAGCGGTCAGACATGGTATTTATAGTCCTTAAAAGGGGCCGCAGAATTCCCGCTGAGGAACATCGTGTGGTGTGGAGCGGTGCAGTCGATTGACAAGTTCAATATCAGCTACAGCGACATTGAGGTGAGACACTATGGCGCGGGCGAGATGAAGCGCATCAGGATAGTAGTCTTTGCTTAGGTGGTGTGAGGTCGGCGCAGGTAAATCCGGCAACGCTATACGTAGCGGCGGTTGACGCAGTGAGTTGAATGCAGCCTCGGCAACGGCTGCGACCACTTCGCCAGCGATGCCGCCGGTCTTCCAAGCTGTGTCGGCGACAATCAGCACACCGGTGCGTTGGACTGATTCAATAATGGTCGTCATATCAAGAGGTCGCACCGCCCGTGCGTCGATCACTTCAAGGTCGATACCCAAATCGACCAGTGCCTTGGCGACCAGTAGAGTTTCAATCACCATGAAGGAAAATGCGACCACTGTGGCATCCTTGCCGGGACGACGCAGCATCGCTTTATTAAGGGCTACGGTATAGGGTAAGGTTGGCACCTCGTCGGTAATGCCGTGCAGCCAGCGGTGTTCAATGAAGATCACCGGGTTGTCATCACGGATTGCTGCTAGCAGCATCCCTTTGGCATCGTATCCGCTTGATGGCATTACGACCTTAAGTCCCGGCACATGGGCAAACAAAGCTTGCAAACTTTGCGCGTGTTGAGGTCCTTGCCCCCAACCCCGGCCAACGATAACTCTGATCACTAAGGGTACGTTGACTTGGCCTGCGAACATGTAGCGCCACTTGGCGGCGTTGTTTATCAGTTGATCCATGCACAGCAGGGTAAAGTCGATACGTTGGTGTACCATTACCGGGCGTAGGCCGGAGATGGCCGCGCCGATACAAATGCCGGTCATGCCATTTTCGGCAAGTGGCATGTCGAACACCCGTGCTGTACCGAAACGCTCTTGTAGTCCAGAGGTCGTACCGAAAACCCCCTTGGGATCGGGGACGCCCTCGCCGATGAGGATGACACGCTCATCTTCGTCCATAGCTTGCTCTAGCGCTTCACGAATCGCTTCGGCTTGTGTGATCTGACGGGTTGTTTCAAGCATACAAATACCCGGGCAAATCTGCTTGCTGTGGAATACTGCCAGCCAGTGCCGCTGTAAAGGCATCATTAATTTCTTTGCTAATTTCCTGTTCGGAATGGGTGATAAAATCTTGGCCTTCAGGTCTGGCGTTAAGTAGGGTTGCCAGTTGGTTTATCGGGCAGAAGGCCTGCCATTTAGCCACTTCTGCTGCCGGTCGGTAGCCTAGGTCATCGTCATTATTCGGGCCACAATGTTCTCTCCAGCGATAGGTGGCGCATTCAAGAAAGACTGGCTGATTTCCGCTGCGTAAGTCAGCAACTGCACGACTGGCGACATCGTATACAGCAAGCGCATCGTTACCGTCGGCAAGCATAACGTTGCATCCACATGCTGCGGCCACCCCATGAATTGGACGCTCCGGTTGGCGCGTGGATAATCGCGTGTAGCAAGCATAAAGGTTGTTTTCGCAGACAAAAAGCACGGGAAGCCGATGGAGTACGGCAAAGTTAATGGACTCATACACCACTCCTTCTTCAAAGGTTCCATCGCCTAGAAATACCGTAATGACTTTATTTTCGCCGCGCAATCTTGCGGCCCAAGCCGCGCCGACTGCCAAAGGTACCGTTGCGCCGACGATGGGTACCGCGCCTAGAAATCCAGCCGCTAAATCTATCATGTGCATTGATCCGCCGATGCCTTTGCAGCAGCCCTCAGCCTTGCCGTAAATTTCTGCCAGCATAGCGGTTAGGTCGCCGCCCTTGGCGAGGTAGTGGGCATGAGCTCGATGGCCGCTAAAAACGCCATCCTGTTGGGTCAGTGCCGCACACACGCCTGCGGCTATGGCCTCTTGGCCTATAGACAGGTGTACCGGACAGCGCATTTCTTGCGCTGCATAGCGTTCGGCAATAGATTCTTCGACACGGCGGATGCGCAGCATGACGCGATAGAGTGACTTAATGCGGCTAGTGGAAAGAGCTTTATTCATAGCACTATACCTTCGCAGCAGGAGCAATGGTTGGTTCAGTCAGGAGATTGACGATGGATTTGTGAATGTTTTCCACTGAAATGTGAGTTATGCAGGGCTCTGATTTTGGGCAGAACGATTCCATGCACGGTATGCAATCCCAGTCGAGCGGAGGCATAATTTTAATTAAATGCTTGCCCTCAACTTCGGTAGCGATGGTCGGTCCGAAAAGAGCCACCACGGGCTTGCCTAGTGCAAGGGCAATGTGCAGGCCGAGCGAGTCATTGGTGACTAGAACGCGGCAGCTGGCAATCCATTCGATATAGTTATTGATGTCGTTATCGCCTTGTTGCCAGCAAATTGAATAGTGTGCTGCTAGCTTGTCATGAAGGCTCTTCCAGTGTGCTTCAGGCCAGCGCTTAAGTGGGAATTTTTTTCCTATAAGATGGTTCAGTCCTACGTCGTAGAGGATTTCTGGCTGGGGATGGTAACCAAGTAAATATGGTTGCCCGGTATATTTGTGGCCCAGCATCTCGTAGAGAATGTCAGACCAGGATTTTTCTTTTTTGCGTTTAGCTGCGGAATCGGTGGTAAAACTCAGGGCTTCGTCGGAATGATCGTAGGCAACTGCCGAATGCCTTTGCGGGTCGAGCCGGAAGCCATAGCGTCGCCACGCTGGGATGCGATCAGACACTGCGCAAATTCCAGGTTCCTTCTCAAAATTAACAACGATGTCGAACCACTCGGAGAGTAATAGATGCGGAGTAAATGGGTTTACTGTTAGCAGTCGATGAATATGGGGATTTCCCTTAAGCAAGGGGAGGCCTTTTTTGTCTACCAGCCAAGTAACGTGGTACTGATCCGATGGAAATAAATGCAGGATCACGGTAGTTCGCAGGATGTCACCAAGGCTGACAACGCCGCTATCATCTGGATCCAGCGTTTCGCTGTAACCGGCTTTTATTATTAGAATGCGCTTGATGTTACCATCCGTAGCTGGATTAGTCGTATACATGATTTTTTGTCTAAAGAGGTGGGGTGAAGAATTTTTGCGAATAATCCAGATTTTCGACCTTATCGTAAAGGCTGGCTGGCATTTGGATATTGCGAATCATGACTGAGGTATGCGCGATGCCTTGGTCGTAATAACTCTGGAAGCGGTCATTCTTGACCTTGGTGTCACAGCCGATACAGCGGCCGTAATGTCGGCAGGATCGAAAAACTTCCAGGTCAGCCATGGTGAAGTCGGGATCTAGCATATGCCCGATTGGAGCCAAGTCGTGGATTGCAAAAATTCTTGCTCTGTTTTCAGAATATCGGAAACCTTGAGCCTCCAGTTCCTCGAACTCCCTTACCGGGCCACCTGCGATCCAGCTTTGGTAAAGATAGAAATGGCAACCCCAGACAAATCCGAGGGGATCCAGTAATAGCTCAGTCGTTCGGCATTCGCAGCTCAGGGTGTTGAGGTGGATGTTGCGGGCAATCAGATCTGTTGAGAACGGATAGAGGTAATGGCCGTGAAGTTTGCCTTCATGAATACCCAGAAACTCCTTGCTTTCAAAAGGCACCCGCCCGGTATAAGTCGATTCCATTTCAGCAGTCATTTTGTTTTGGGGATGAGCTACCATGTAAATGCCGACATCACTCTCCGCCTTGGACGGAGACACGCGGAAGCCATAATCAGATAGCGCTTCACAGCGGTTTATCAGTTCTGCGAACCCCTGTCCGCGCCAAACACGATTCATCTCTTCGGCATGATAGCTGACTCGAATCGAAGGGTAGGGGGCATCCCGCTGGAGCTTGCGTTGTTGACCATTCAGGTTGTTGGCAAACGTTTTGGGCTTCAAAGCAAAATTTGTGAGCAGGTCGAAGTAGTGGGGAGTTTCAGATAAAATCATGCCCAACCCCTTGCCGCTCCAGTAGAGCATCGGTTCACCGCCTTGCAAGGTTATTGGCAAGTCTTCGCGGTATGGGATCCGGTTCAAAGCTTGCGACCATTCAGCGGGCGTCAGGCATTTGCGCAGAGATTTGGCCTGAATCGGGAATAACATTTCTCGCTGCCCAGTTTGCTGGGGATCGTTGATGCAGTAACTACAGCTTAAGTTGCACTCGAGGGTGAGGAACACTCCAATATAGTTTAGGGTATTAGGCAACTGAAGGGACGGCAAAACCATGAGAATAACTACCTTAAAATTAAATTGCGTGGTTTGGTTCAAACTGTCCATTGACGGAAGTGATATCGATTTTTCATCAGTTACATCCTTTCGCCAACGATCAATATTTCATTAGTAGGAACAAGTATGTCCTCATTGATGTTGATACTTATTGTCTCCTTGATTTTTGTTGGCACTCTGCCACGATCAAGCACTCTGTCAAGGTAGAATTTCGGGTTCTGAATCATGAAATAGTCGGAAATTTCCAATACTTTGAAACCATTATTTTCCAGCAACTCCCTGACAGATTGTCTGCTCCACCACGTTAAATGTACGGGGTACCTATACCTGTATGGAATGCCTGTTTCGGTTCCTACCGTGGTCATTACCAGTTTTCCGCCTTTTTCCATAAGTTGGGATAAGTCATGGATGATTTTTATGGGGCAGGGCAAATGTTCCAGTACGCCCCATAAGGTTATAAAATCAAATTTTGAATTTAACGGCGCTCCAAGTTCATTCTGCGGATAGTCATAACCGAACCAATTGTCGAAACCATCCTCCATGACAAATAAGTTATCGCCGCAGCCAAAATCCAGCAGTCGCTGTTCTTTGCTTAAACCATAGCGGCTTAAATATTCAATATTCTTGCGATTATTTTTCCTGACTGTGTCGCGAATCATCTCCCGGTCATACTCTGTGTAATAGACATAGTCGCTGTAAAGCTTTTCCAGTACTGCGTCACTGGGCATGGGGGTTGCAAACTCCAGATTGCATAGCTTGCATTTGCAAATTGAGGCGTTATCGACCTTGAAGATCGGGAAGCTATCGTTGCCACATACAATACATTTTACTGTCATAACCACGGCTCCTTAGCTGACAAAAAAAGACATGTCTTTTCTTTTGAAGTAATTTACATAATCATCAATGGTGGCTTGCAGTTTGCCTTCATTATCCACACTGCGAACTTCAGGGATAATAAAATCACGCACCGGATTTTTGCAAAAATCTCCCCAATGGTCTCGATCAAATTGACCGCTATGCAACAATTCTTCGTAGTAGGGCGTTTCGGCCAATGGCGACAACAGATTGAAATATGGCAGGCGTATTCCCAGATTATCAATCCGTTGCGGCAGTGTACGCAGATATTCTTCTGTTTCACCGGGAGCGCCGATTATGAAATAACCCAGGACATCGATGCCGTATTTATTGCACAGCTCGCAAAACTGTTCTATGTGCTTGAGTCGACAAGCTTTTTTGAAGTATATTAAAATATCATCGTCCAGGCTTTCAATGCCGACGTGCAGCCTTTTGCAGCCTGCAGCAGCCAGATCGGCGATGACTTGCTCGCGAATCTCGACTGTGCCTCGTGCGCTCCAATCAACCGTAAGGTTGTTTTGTACGATTGCCTCACTCAAGGCTGAGACGCGCGCCTTGTTAATGTTGAACGCATCATCCAGAATATGGATCGAAGTGGCACCCATCTTGATCAGCTCGCTAAACTCCGCAATGCATTTGTCTACTGATTTGAAGTTAAAAGTCTTCTGCTGAACATCGCAATAAATGCAGCCATACGGACAGCCTTTTGAACTGAACATAGGCAGACGTAAAGAGCCAACGTTAAATAGCAGATCGTCATTTTGTTCAATACGATAATCTTCAAGATCGAGAAGATGACGTGCGGGCAGTGGAATGGTATCCATGTCTACTTGTCCGCCAAAGAAGACCCCCGGTGGGCAGCCATCTTCCAGCCATTTGGGGAAGATAATCTCCGCATCATCGACAAAGACAGCGTGGGCACCTTGTTGTAATATGATGGCATGGCTTTTTGTCGTGTGCGGGCCACCGACTATTTTAATAGGAGCAGAGGTGCGGTTGAGGATCTCGACCATAGCCCAAGCGCGATAGGTCACGACCGAAAGCCCCAGAATATCAGGCGCAAAGTCTTCAATGACTGTTATGGTTTCCTCCAGAGTGAGGCCGAGGCTGGCTGCATCCAGTATTTTAATTTCGTACTGTTCAGGGATGCAGGCAGCAACGCTGAGCACACCCAAGGGCATGTACTTGACTGCACTGTTCTTATAAAACTTTGCAGTGACACGATCCTGCACTTCGCCCTCATAGGGCATAACAGCCAGAAGAATTTTTTTAGCTTTCATTTGCGTAACTTTTTAATAGAGGCAGCCGCCATTAACATTCTTAGTCAATTCACTATTTGCAAATCTGTTAAATCAAATTAAATGAAATTGATATGTTCTGGCGGATTTTTCATATCCCACAGAAACTTATTCACATAATCCTGTCGGCAACCGATAGCGCAATCTTTGTGTACATCGACCGATTCATTTATATCACGATGAACTGCCCAATACCGATCACCCATTACCATGTCGAAAAACGACTGCTCGTGGATGTCGCCAATATAGAAGCGTTCCTTATTAAAAAACGGCCCACAGGGGTAGACTTTGCCATTGCCTGACATTTGTAAAACGAAGGGGGTTCCATAGCAAACGTCGTATTTCCTGAAGCCGTCTTTGTATAGTGGCGATTCTGTCCCTGCTTTAATTTTGTCCCATTTCACTTGAACAACATAGTCATCGGTCGAAAAACTTTCCGCCTCTTTCAACACGTCTTCTATTCTCAGGTAATCATTATAGTCGATTCCTATTTCCTTATATTCCGAGTCGGAACAATGCTTGATCACGAAGTAGTCTACACCCAGTTTTGCTCCCAATTCAGCTTCCTTTAATACTTGATCGTAGCATTCTGGTATCAGCACCATTTGCAAGCCGAGAGTACAAGGATAGTTGTGTTTTTTCTTGATTTCGACGAGGATTTTGATTTTCTCAATCAAAAGGTCAAAGTTTTTTGCCTTGGATTGGTGGACACGTTGAAATCCTTCAGCATCACCTGCGGAAAGATTAAATCTGATCCACGTCATGTCGCGTAACATGTCATGTGCCCGATCCATATCGAACAGTAGGCCGTTTGTTGCCATCGCTGTGTCAATGCCAAGTTTGCGTGCAAGAACAGTCGCATCATACAAAGCGGGATTAAGTGTTGGTTCACCATCCCCTATAAAACCAATTGAACGCACTCCAAGTTTTCCACAATCTTCAATATACCGGAGCAAAGCGTCCCGTTGTATCATCGTCCCCTGAGTCATGTTTTGAACCACTGCGTAACAATAGAGGCAAGCGGTGTTACAAAACTTGGTCAGCCCCATGTCGATATGAACCGGCGCGAATTTCTCACCCCTCTCCCATGCGGCAATCCGATCAAGGTGGTACATCAATTTGTGGCCATCAAAGCGAAACCTCTCTCGCTTCGTCCTGAAAGTCGGGCCGGTAAACATATTGGGGCAATTCTTATCCTCATCCTTGTGACAGGATTTATCAAGTCGAATAATCCCAACTTGCCCGGCCTCTTCAACAAACTGGATATCCTGGCTGGATAATACCTGTAACTCTTTAGACTCAAGTTGTTGAGGTCTTGATTCCCTTTCCTCAGTCAACGCCTTGCGATCAACGATATGGTTGGATGTCCTGAGTTTATGGCCGGGTTTTTCCGCCAACTGGGCATCGCTTGGTATGGCTGTTGCAGCACTCTCCCCAAAGCGGTTTTTCGATATTTCATCGCTCATGAACTTCCTCCTCATGTTTTTCGTCTTCCAGCCCATTGGTATTGGGCCACCAATTTTCGTTCATCTTGAGTGCTGCCGTTTTGAATGTAAAGTTTAAGTTACGAAGGTGATAATCGAGCATTTTTTAGACTCTTGTGTGTCCTTTGGGCGAACGGCTTGCGCACCATTCCCGCCATAGTTGCCGGTATTCTTGTTCCACAGCCCGCGCATAAGCGGCCTGATCGCCGATCACTGATGCAGTAAAAATACCCCGCAGTTGCTGACGAAGTGTAGCCAGGGATTGCAAGTCTGTTGCTTTTTTAGCGGCAAGTTCAACGTACTCTTTAGGAGTTTCTGCAATCCAGTCGGTCAGTCCCAGGGTTGTCATAATCGATGCCGATAGCCTTCCCGCTATGGTTGGCCAACGTAAGGTCATCACCGGCACACCCATCATCAGACATTCCAGTGACGTTACCCCGCCACCATGGGGAAATGGATCCAGCGCAATGTCAACTTGATGGTAGGCCTGCATATGTTCACGCCATGAGGTCTTTCCTTGCATGATGATCCTGTCCGCCGCCACGCCGACTTTTGTAAAATGCCCAATAATCGATTCCCTGGTCTTCAGATCAGCTAATGCATTAGTCTTCAGAATCAGCCTACTCCGTGGAGCCTCCAATAATATTTCAGCCCATGCCCGGTAGGCTTCTGCCGATATTTTCTCCAAGCGGTTAAAGGAGCCGAAGGTGATGATCCCGTCTGACAAGGCGGGCAGTTCATTCACGGCAGGGAACGGCTCAGTAAAAAATGATCCCACCACATTCGGCAAGTATCTGACTTCCTCGGTGAAATAGTGCTTCTCTTGCGGCGGCACCACCACCGGATCGGCAAAAAACACATCCATTGCCTGCATCCCCGTACCTGTCGCATAGCCCCAGGCGGTTATTTGGATGGGTGCCGGTTTGCGTGCAAAAACCAGCAGGCGGTTGCCCGCCGTGTGTCCGGACAAATCAACCAGTACATCAATCTGATCCTCCCGAATCATTTTTGCAACTGCATCATCCGATAGGCCGATGATGTTTCGCCAAGCGGTTACGTTTTGCTTGAACAGCTCAGTAAATTTGTCGTTCTTTTCCCTGATATTGGCATAGGCAAAGACCTCAAACTGTGAGCGGTCATAGTGGGTTAGCATGCCGCCAAAGACTTTAGCCGCAGAATGATCCCTGAAGTCGGCAGAGACATAGCCAATGCGTATTCGGCGCTCAGGATCTGGAATATTGGTGTGTGTCTGCGGTTTTAGTAAATGGGCTGCGTGCGCAGCATCCCATCGTTTCCGTTCCTCCAGCAAAGAAGAGGGGGCACGATCAATCATCAAGTCCAGGGTAAAAATCAGGTTGCTGTGTGCTGTGACGTAGTTTGGTTTGATCTCCAGTGCTCGCCGATAGTAGCTTTCGGCCTCATCTAGCTGACCCTGAGTAGTAAGTATGATTGCTAGGTTATTATGTGCCTCCACGTAATCCGGCTTGATCTCTAGGGTTCGTTGGTAGCATCCTTCGGCCTCGTCTTGCCGGGCTAGCCCCATAAGAATAATGCCCAGGTTGTAATGCGCCTCAGCTAAATCCGGCTTGATCTGCAGCGCCAGTCGACAACTGACTTCAGCTTCGTTTAGGCGACTCAGCTCTAGTAGAGTGAGGCTTAGATTGATATGTCCTTCTGCATAATCCGATTTGATTTTCAGGGCTTGTCGCTGGCAGGCTTCGGCCTCATTCAACCGACCCATAATCCTGAGGGTATTGCCCAGATTGCTATGCATCTCTGCTAAATTCGGTTTGATCTCCAATATTCGTCGGTAGCTGGCTTCGGCCTCCTCTAGGCGCCCCATGTCATTTAGGGCGTTTCCCAAGCTATAGTGCGCCTCGACAAAATCTGGCTGGATCTCCAGGGCTCGTCGGTAGCAGGCTTCGGCCTCTTCTAAGCGCCCCATCTCCTTGAGAACATCTCCCAGATTAGAGTGTGCTCCGACATAATCCGGATCGATCTGTAGCGACCATCGGTGATTGGCTTCGGCCTCGTCCAGTCGGTTTAGACTCTTGAGGGTAAGACCTAGGTTGTTATAAGCCTCGGCAGTCGGCTTGATCTCCAAGGTTCTCCGGTAGCCGACCTCTGCCTTGTCTAGCTGACCTAGATCCTTGAGGATGTTGCTCAGGTTATAATGCGCGTCGGCATGATTAGGTTTGATCTGCAGTACTCGCCGGTAGCTGACTTCAGCCTCGTCGAGCCGACCCAGATCAAAGAGGACAGTACCCAGATTGTAATGAGCCTCAGCGTAATTATATTGGATTTTTATTGCTCGTCGGTAGCTGACCTCAGCCTCATCGAGCCGACCCAGCCCCTGAAGGGTAAGGCCCAGGTTGTTTTGCGCCTCTGCGTCAGTCGGCGATAGTGTTACTGCTTTTTGCATGGGTATCAGTGCGTCCGCATTCCGCCCCATCTGCTTGAATAGTGCCCCTAACGCCTTCCAGGCAAATCCATGCCGAGGAAAGCGTTCGGTCATGGTCTGAGCAAGAGTTATTGCTTCTGTGTATCGTTCTTCGGTGAACATGGATATCAGTGTATTTATCTCTTGAGGGCTAGGATTTTTTCCCTTGTGCAGGATTGATTTACTGGTCGATTTGTCCGGCTTGGTCTTGGTTTTTTTTTTATTGTTTTGTGGAACTGTAGACGAAACGGGCAGCGATTCTTTGAAGGTATGCTGATATTCTGCATTTACTTGTTCGGTGATATGTGAGGCATTTTCTAAAAGTACTGCCAATGCTTCTAAATCATCACTTTGCAACCCCTGCTGTTGTGCAATTGTCAGCACCTCACGCGCGCTTTCTAACTGGTTAGCCTGAAACAGTGCGTCGATGTAACTCGCCCAGTATCGCCCATATGTCGGGTTGGCCTCCAGTGCTTTCATGAAGTGTGGCAAACTGGCAACGGGCTGCTTCATCTGCACTGCCAAAATTCCCATATTATGGTTTGTCTCAGGATGATTCGGATGGATTTGCAGGATGGCTTGGTAAAGCTTTTCAGCTTCTTGATGCTGGTCTACCAGATGATGATCAATTGCTTGCTGGAGAGCTTGATCAATGGTCAAAGTTTGCTGTGGTACTTTCGTGTTTGTTATGATGGATTTCATGAAAGTAGCCTATTCTATATTTAGGGGACGAAACAATACTGACTGTAAAAATGCCTGTGTGAATAGGCCACTATTACGACCACTGGCATGAAGACCAAAGCAAGGCGCTTTTTCCAATATTCTGATTCTTGTATTCGAATCGCGGTAATATAAGCTCAACAATAGTGACACCCGTAGAACGACATTTTCATAGCCTTGCGCACCATTCCCGCCATAGTTGCCGGTATTCTTGTTCCACAGCCCGCGCATAAGCGGCCTGATCGCCGATCACCGATGCAGTAAAAATACCCCGCTGTTGCTGACGAAGTGTAGCCAGGGATTGCAAGTCTGTTGCTTTTTTAGCGGCAAGTTCAACGTACTCTTTAGGAGTTTCTGCAATCCAGTCGGTCAGTCCCAGGGTTGTCATAATCGATGCCGATAGCCTTCCCGCTATGGTCGGCCAACGTAAGGTCATCACCGGCACACCCATCATCAGACACTCCAGTGACGTTACTCCGCCACCATGGGGGAACGGATCCAGTGCGATGTCTATCTGATTGTAGGCCTGCACATGTTCATGCCATGAGGTCTTTCCTTGCATGATGATCCTGTCCGCCGCCACGCCGACTTTTGTAAAATGCCCAATAATCGATTCCCTGGTCTTCGGATCAGCTAATGCATTAGTCTTCAGAATCAGCCTGCTTCGGGGAACCGCTAATAATATTTCAGCCCATGCCCGGTAGGCTTCTGCCGATATTTTATCTAAGCGGTTAAAGGAACCGAAGGTGACGATCCCGTCCGACAAGGCGGGCAGTTCATTCACGGCAGGGAACGGTTCAGTAAAAAATGATCCTACCACATTCGGCAAGTATCTGACTTCCTCAATGAAATAGTGCTTCTCTTGCGGGGGCACCACCACCGGATCGGCAAAAAACACATCCATTGCCTGCATCCCCGTGCCTGTTGCATAGCCCCAGGCGGTTATCTGGATGGGTGCCGGTTTGCGTGCAAAAACCAGCAGGCGGTTGCCTGCCGTATACCCGGACAAATCAACTAACACATCAATCTGATCCTCCTGGATCATTTTTGCAACTGTATCATCCGATAGGCTGATGATGCTTCGCCAAGCGGTCACGTTTTGCTTGAACAGTTCAGTGAATTTGTCGTTCTTTTCCCTGATATTGGCATAGGCAAAGACCTCAAACTGTGAGCGGTCATAGCGAGTCAGCATGCCGCCAAAGACTTTAGCCGCAGAATGTTCTCTGAAGTCAGCAGAGACATAGCCAATGCGTATTCGGCGCTCGGGGTCAGGAATATTGGTGTGTGTCTGCGGTTTTAGTAAATGGGCTGCGTGTGTAGCATCCCATCGTATCCGTTCCTCCAGCAAAGAAGAGGCGTCACGATCAATCATCAAGTCTAGGGCAAAAATCAGGTTGC
Source organism: Candidatus Methylobacter oryzae (assembly GCA_945861405.1). Classification (GTDB taxonomy): domain Bacteria; phylum Pseudomonadota; class Gammaproteobacteria; order Methylococcales; family Methylomonadaceae; genus Methylobacter_A; species Methylobacter_A oryzae_A. Next base: position 33,368 of record CAMAUL010000021.1, read on the forward strand.
TGTGTGCCATGACGTGGTTTGGTTTGATCTCCAGCGCTCGTCGAAAGCAGGTTTCAGCCTCGTTTAGTCGCCCCAGTGACTTGAGAGTACTACCCAAGCCGCAATACACATTCACGTAATTCGGTTTAATCTCCAATGCCCGCCGGTAACTGCTCTCAGCCTCATCGAATCGGCCCAGACTAAGGAGTATAGTGCCCAGGTTGTTATGCGCCTCTGCGAAATCCGGCGTGATCCCCAGTGCTCGTCGGCAGCTGGCCTCAGCCTCGTTTAGCTGCCCCAATTCTCTGAGGAGAGTGCTCAGGTTGCTATGCGCCTCAGCGTCACCCGGCAACAGCGCCACCGCTTTTTGCATAGGTATTAGCGCGTCCGCATTTTGGTTTATCTGCTTTAATACTCCACCTAACACTTTCCAGCCAAAACCATATAGAGGGAAGCGCTCCGTCATGATTTTAGCAAGGGTTACTGCTTCAGTGAGTCGACCCTCGCTTAACAGAGTCATCAGTTTATTTATCTCTTGAGGTGAGGGATCTTTTCCCTTGTGCATGGAAGATTTTCTGGTCGACTTATTCGGCTTAGTCTTGGTTTTTTTTTTATTGTTTTGCAGGGTTGCAGACGAAACCGGTAGCGATTCTTTGAAGGCAAGTTGATATTCAGCATTTGATTGTTCGGTGATTTGTGCGTCACTTTCTAAAAGCACTGCCAACGTTTCTAAGTCATCGCTTTGCAGTCCCTGCTGTTGTGCAATTGCCAGCACCTCGCGCGCGGATTCTAATTGGTTAGCCTGAAACAGTGCGTCAATGTAACTTATCCAGTGTTGCTCATCTGTCGGGTTGGCCTCTAGTGCTTTCAAGAAGTGTGGCAAACTGGCGGAGGGTTGTTTCATCTGCACTGCCAAAATCCCCATATTGCGGTTTGTCTCAGGATGGCGTGGTAAAGCTTTTCAGCTTCTTGAAGTTGGCCTACCAGATGATGATCGATTGCTTGTTGGAGAGCTTGATCAATAGTTAATGTAGTAGTTTGCTGAGGTATTTTTGTGTTTGTTATAATGAATTTCATATAAATAGTCTATTCTGTTTTAGTGGTCGAAACAAGACCAAGATCAATGTCTTCTCAACATCTATTAGTTTTGTAAATCACCCAAAAACTTGGCAAGGCGAGATCATTTTGTAAACATCGTTTTAGATATCGCCGTCCACATGTGAATAAAGAGACCCGGCTACGGTAAAGTTTTTTGAAGTTACAATGGTTCGGATTGCTTTATAATTAAACATGTCATTGTATAAAGATAAATTTCTAATGGCATTGGAGGTGGATATTGAGTATCAAAATAAACATAAGCGACAGCCTGAGCTTGTTCCTCCTTAGCGACGGGTGCATGGCAAAACGTAACCCTTCTGCTACAAGAAATCATTATGGTGAACATCAATTATGTCTTTTTAGCGTCGTTTTAAAGTCATCTATAATTGTTTAATGCCATTTATAGTAGAGTGGGTGGAAAACTGCGCTGGAGCCGAGGATGTTATAAGGCTTCAGACTCCAGCTGGACAGTTTGTTTTAACTAGCCAACAGGGAGTGATCAGCAAAACAGATTGGGAGCCGGGTGTTAGCTCGAACCCGCCAGATGAACACCAATTAAACTGCTATTGGCAGACCCCGGATAACCCCATTAACATCAAACTGCTAAAGCAAGGTAGCGCCTACAGGAACCAAGTCTGGGCTGCGCTTTGCCAAATACCCTTTGGGCAAACTTTGACTTATTCGGCACTGGCCAAGAAAATAGGCTCATCAGCGCGGGCTGTCGGCAATGCCTGCCGCGACAATCCCTATGCTTTATTTATTCCCTGTCACCGGGTGGTTTCCGTTTCCGGCATGGGCGGCTATTGCGGACAAACCGACGGTGATTTAATGGCAGTAAAATACAAATTACTGGAATTTGAAGCCAGCCATAAAAAATGAATGCAACCGTTTTAATCGACCAATTTCTCGATGCAGTCTGGGTAGAGCAGGGCTTGAGCGAGAATACGCTTTCGGCTTACGGTAGCGATTTGAGGATTTTTGCCAAATGGCTGAAGGATAAGCCGATGCTGGAAGTGGATGGTGGGCAGCTATCAAACTTCCTTGCCAGTCGTTATAAAGAAGGCATCGGTAACCGGTCTACTGCGCGCATTCTGTCCAGTTTGCGTCGCTTTTACGGTTATTACATCCGGGAAAACAGCATCAAAATCGATCCGACCGCGTTGATCGAATCGCCCCATATCGGCCAGCCATTGCCCAAGTCTCTATCTGAAAACGATGTCGAGTTATTGCTGGATGCGCCCGAAGTCACCAACGCCCTGGGTTTCAGAGACAGAACCATGCTGGAAATGCTCTATGCCACCGGGCTTAGAGTTTCGGAACTGGTCAATTTAAAGTTTGAGCAGATCAGCTTTAGGCAAGGCGTGGTCAGGATCATCGGCAAAGGCAACAAAGAGCGTTTGGTGCCGGTTGGCGAAGAAGCGATGAGCTGGCTGGAAAATTATATGACCCAGGCCAGAAAGACTATTCTTGGTGAGCGGCAATGCGATTACCTGTTTGTCACCAACCGTGGGGACAGCATGACAAGACAGGCTTTTTGGCATATTATCAAACGTCATGCAAAAAAGGCCGGTATCAACAAAGAGCTGTCGCCGCATACCTTAAGACACGCTTTCGCCACGCATTTGTTAAACCATGGCGCGGATTTGCGGGTCGTGCAGTTATTGCTAGGGCATTCGGATTTATCGACCACGCAAATCTATACCCATATTGCCCGCGAAAGGCTCAAAGAATTACATTCAAAATATCACCCAAGAGGATAAAAGATGGTTCAAAATATTCACCCGACCGCCTATATAGCAGAGGATGTATTGCTGGGAGACAATATTACGGTAGGGCCTTTTGCCGTTATTGAAACAGGTGCCCAACTGGGCGCTGACTGCCAAGTGGGTGCTCATGCCGTGGTGCACAGCCATGTAAAAATGGGTGACGGCAATATTTTGCATCCGCATGCCGTATTAGGCGGTCTGCCGCAAGATACAAGCTTTAAGGCCGAGACGGTTTCCTGGCTGATTTGCGGCGACAATAACGTATTTAGAGAGGGTTTTACCGCACACCGGGCCTCTAAAGAACATGCCGAAACCCGTATCGGTTCCGGTTGTTTTTTTATGAACAACAGCCATGTTGCGCATGATTGCACAATCGGCAATAACACGATATTTGCCAATAATGTCGCGATTGGTGGATTTGTCGAAGTCGGCAATAATGTGTTTATCGGCGGCGCAGTGGTCGCGCACCAGTTTTGCCGGATCGGCTCGTATGCGATAGTGCAGGGCACAACCGGGCTTAATATGGATGTTATCCCCTTTATGCTGATTGGCGGACGCCCCGCCCGGCATTACAAGTTGAACGCCGTAGGCCTAAGGCGCGCAGGCATTACCGGAGACCGCTATAAAGTGCTGTCGGCAGCATTCCGACTGTTAAAAAACAAGCAAAGCCTGGACGAGTTGGAAGAAACGGAAGAATTAAAGCACTTGAAAGACTGGCTGGCGGTTAAGTCCAAGCGCGGCTTGCATGGGTTTGTTGATGTGTCGGGCTAACGTGTATAAATAATAGAACGCGGATGACGCGGATTGGACGGATTTATGCGGATCTTAAAAAAGCCGATGGCTCGTTAGTTAAGTGTTTTGTAACTGTTTATGCCTTTTTAACTGCAAACTCAACTTTGAAGTGTCCAAAGCTAGCTTTGGACTCCAGAAAATGTGGATGCCGGAGTTCAAAGCTGGCTTTGAAGTTTGCTTATGAATTTTAAATTGCTCGTTTTGTGACGTATTGGAGTGAGTACCAGTCAGGGTGAGTAGTTACAGCGTTTAAAACAAATACTCTAAATAATTTTATTTGTCTAATCTGCGTCATCTGCGTTCTATTCCTAAATGTTTCTGCATCTTGATTTTTATTGGAAAATCAACCTTGTCCGGCCTAAGTCCTCGGTATCTGGTATCATAAGCAATTGAATGACGGCAGTTCGCCGCCATTTGCGTCAACATAAAGAGTCCCCGTGAACACTGCCCAATTTTCGTCCCTAGCTTTAAAACCCGCCCTGCTTGAAAACATTGAATCCCTGGGTTATACCCAGTTAACTCCTATCCAGGCGGAAAGCCTGCCGCATATCCTTGAGGGCAGGGATGTGATTGCGCAGGCCAAAACCGGCAGCGGTAAAACCGCCGCCTTCGGCATCGGCCTGTTGTCCAAGCTGGACTTGAACAGTTTCAGGGTTCAGGCGATGGTGGTTTGCCCAACACGGGAACTTGCCGATCAGGTCTGCAAAGAGATTCGGCGCTTAGCCAGATTCACGCAAAACATTAAGGTGCTGACCCTTTGCGGCGGCGTACCTTTCGGGCCGCAGCTGGGTTCGCTGGAACATGGCGTTCATGTGGTGGTCGGTACGCCGGGACGGTTACAGGAGCATCTGCGCAAACGCAGTTTACGCTTGAGCAATCTAAAAGTGCTGGTGCTGGACGAGGCTGACCGGATGCTGGATATGGGCTTTGAAGAGGCCATATCAGATGTGATTTCGTACGCGCCGACGCATCGGCAAACCTTGCTGTTTTCGGCGACTTATACCGATCCTATTCGGGAAATAAGCCAGAAATTCCAGTTTAAACCGGTTTCCGTCAGCATTGAGACCGGTCATTACGACAGCGATATTGAACAGCTGTTTTATCAGGTTGAAAAATCGAAAAGAATCAACGCGCTGGCTTATCTTTTATCCTACCACCGGCCCGAATCGACCGTGGTGTTCTGCAACACCAAACGGGATTGCCAGGATGTGGCAAGTTCGCTTGAAAACAGCGGCTTTTCGGTTCAGGCGCTGCATGGCGATCTGGAGCAAAAGCATCGGGATCAGGTGTTAGTGCGTTTTGCCAATAAGAGCTGTTCAGTGCTGGTGGCGACTGATGTGGCGGCGCGGGGTCTGGATATTAAGGATATGCAAGCGGTGATTAATTATGAATTGCCTTGGGATTCTGAAATTTACGTACACCGGATCGGACGGACAGGCCGCGCCGGTAAAAAGGGGCTGGCGCTAAGTTTATGCACGGAACAGGAGTTGAACCGGGTCAAAGCCATTGAGGAATACCAAAATATTCCCGCCAAGTGGGATGAAGTGGCACCATTTCAGATGAGCCATGAGCCGCGTTTCGAACCGCCGATGGTGACCTTATGGATAGATGGCGGGCGCAAAAACAAAGTGCGTCCCGGCGATATTCTGGGTGCGTTGACCGGTGATTCCGGGATTGCGGGTAGCGAAGTGGGCAAAATCGATATTTTTGATGCCCATGCTTATGTGGCTATCAAGCAGGGCAGTGTTGATAAGGCCTTGGCTTGCCTGAGAAACGGCAAAATCAAGGGGCGCAGTTTTAATGTCCGTAAATCCCAATGGGGATGAAAGTTGCCGGGTTAGCGTAACGTAACTCATGACAACTTAATAAGGCATATCACCACGAAGAACACGAAGGGTTAGTATTACTTAGCTTTAATATCAAGATAACACAACAACATAACAAGCTCTTCGTGACCTTCGTGTTCTTCGTGGTGAATAGTTACGAAAAATCAAGGTAAAGCTTCGTGTCTTCGTGGTGACACATCAATCTGTTTACATTTTATTGATTGGTAACTACTCACCCTATCTAATGCTCGTTTCTGTAAATGTTCAAAGCCAGCTTTGCCTACCTGGATGTAGGTAAGGGGCGTGAGCAGGAGCGGAAGCTTTGAACTCCGATATCATACTTTCTGGAGTCCAAAGCTGGCTTTGGACAGTAAGAATCGGTTTGAGGAACGGCAAAAAATCAAGGGGCGCAATTTTAATGTCCGTAAATCGCAATGGGGATGAGCTTGCCGGGTAACATTAGGTAACCCGGCCTGCAAATCTACGCGCTTCTTGTTCTGGGTTTATTTCTGGATTGATTGCCGCCGGGCTTGCGGGGTTGATTTGAGTTCCTGCTGGGACGCGGGCCGCGCGGTTCTTCCGGCGGCATCGGCGGGGCCACTGCGGAGGCTTCGAAACCGGCGATTTGTTCGCGTTTAATCTCTTTCCCGATCAGCTTTTCAACTTGACGCAAGAAGCTGTACTCATCATGGGATACCAGCGATATGGCTTGGCCTTCTTCGCCCGCGCGTCCGGTGCGGCCGATTCTATGCACGTAATCTTCCGGCGCTCTGGGCAGTTCAAAATTGACCACATGCGGCAACAGGTTGATGTCAATGCCGCGCGCCGCCACATCGGTCGCGACCAGCACCCTGATTTCACCGGCTTTAAAGCCTGCCAAGGCGCTGGTTCTGGCCCCCTGGCTTTTGTTGCCGTGTATCGCGGCGGCCTTAATATCAACCTTGTTGAGTTTTTCGGTAAGCCGGTTTGCGCCGTGTTTGGTGGTGGTAAACACCAAAACCTGTTGCCAGTCATGTGTTTTTATCAAGTGGCACAGTAGCTCGGTTTTGTTGGCTTTATTAACCAGATAAGCGACTTGCTCAACCAGTTCTGCAGCGGTGTTACGGGGTGCGACTTCGATTTTTATCGGGTTAACCAGAAGCCCAGTGGTGAGTTTACGTATATCTTCGGAAAAGGTCGCCGAAAATAGCAGGTTTTGGCGTTTTTTCGGGAGGAAGGCGATGATTTTGCGGATGTCCCGGATAAAGCCCATGTCCAGCATACGGTCAGCTTCGTCAAGAATCAGCGTTTCGACTTGGTCGAGCTTTACCGCGTTCTGACCGACCAGATCCAGCAATCGTCCAGGCGTGGCCACCAGTATATCTACGCCGCCTCTTAAACGCATCATCTGCGGGTTGATTTTTACCCCGCCAAAAACGACTTCGGATTTTAACCGGGGGTGCAAATGGGCTCCATACTTGCTGACCGATTCGCCTATTTGCGCGGCTAGTTCTCGGGTTGGGGTTAGTATTAATACCCTGACTGGGCGGTTATTGCCGTAAGCTTTTTGCGATAGGCGGTGCAGGATGGGCAGCGTAAATCCTGCTGTTTTACCTGTTCCAGTCTGTGCTGCAGCCAGCACGTCATGTCCGCCTAAAACGGCTGGAATAGCTTGTGATTGAATGGGGGATGGCGTGGTATAGCCTGCATCAGCAATGGCGCGCAGCAGTGGATCAGATAAACCGAGGGTGGTAAATGGCATATTAGTTAAAGTCTCAATGAATAAAGTTACTGTTGACAAATGTCATGCAGTTTTGTGGAAAGGGTGTAGGGGATTAAATAAAAACGCGTCAAAGAACGGTGGTCAGGTTGATTGCAGTAATAGTTGGCGTTTTTGACAGATATGGCGTTAGGTGAAGTCTATGGTCGCAGGCAGGTGTGTGCGAGTATTAAGTGGTGCCCCGAGGCGGATTTGAACCACCGGCCTGTCCCTTAGGAGGGGACTGCTCTATCCAGCTGAGCTATCGGGGCAAAAACAAAGTTAATTCTACCATAGAGATGGGTATTTAATTCATTTGTTCTCTGGAGCGCACTGATAAGCCGGAGGCAAGTTTGGTTTGCCTACCAGTTATGTAATGAGCAATGTCGTAAAGTTAATGAAAGACTTCAAGTATTTGGAGTGCAGGCTTCGCCTGCTAACGCAAGCAGAGCTTGCACTCCAGTGAACGCTCTTTCTCATAACTTAACGGTATTGAAGTAATGGCGGGCAGGTCTTTTATTGCGGGGCTTCAACAATGATGTTGTTTTTTGAAAAGAATACGACGAATGTCGGCAGATATAAATAATTATACCGAAATCAGGCTGTGGCTATAACGGTCGCTTTGGGCTGAACCATCAGAACCATAGGTGTTTGAAGATTCCGGTTTGCCTTTTAAGATGTCGAGTGAGCGTTTGGTGTGGCGGAATAAAAGATCGATACTCGCGCCATTTTGTTCATTAAGACTTTTGCATTCTGCGCAGACCAGCATAAGTTGCGCCCAGTTGCTAATTGATTTTGCGGGCAACAGGCCTGCTGTTTCAACCCGTTTAAAATATTCTCTGATGCTTTCTTGATTGTTAGGCAGCTTTTCGGTTGCCAAGATCTGAGTGAGTTGTTCGTTGAACTGTTCCAGTTGCGCAACCAGCTGTTTTTTATTGGCAGCGATGCTGTTAATTAGATCAGCCTGAGGCGTTTGTTTTAAGGTATCAGCCTCTTGCGTGAGTTCAAGATGAAGCTGCTGCGCCAATTGCAGCGCATTAAGGATTAACTGTTCGGTAATCGGATAGGTTTTTTCTATCATTGTTGATCGTTATTTTCTCGGGACAGCAACTTTTCAAATTGAATCAACTTCTTTGCAACCTTTTCAGCATTGATTGAATAACTTCCGTCAGCAAGCGCTTTTTTGACGGAATTAACCCGATCAATATCAACGGGCAATGCGGAAGATGGGCCTAAGGCCTTCTTTATTTCCTGCGTTGTGGTTGTCAGTGCAACGCTGTCGCCTTTTACTGTGTTTGCAACAGCAACTTGCTTCTCACCTTCGACGCCAGCTTTCGTGGGCGCTTTGATCGGTATTGGGTTGCTTGTTTTGCCGGTTATTTCGATAGCCATATCAAACTCCTTAATCTTTCTTTCATTTAAAACATGTATCGGCAGTGCGGCAAAAAACTTTAACTATTTATTTAATAAATTTGTGCGTGCGAGGTTAATAATTGACAGAAACCAGCCCCGGCTCGACAACTGTTGCATTAATGATGCGGCCAGAGTTCTGATTTTTAACCGTGATCAGCTGTCCTTTAGTGCCGTCCATCATTGCTACCCCGCTCATTCTAATAGAAAAATCCGATTTTGTGGTACTGATAACAACTTTATCGCCTCTTTTAATGAGCTTGGGTTCGACAAGATGGCTCAAGCTAAGAATGGTGCCGGTATTGAGTTGGCGTGTGACCTGTTTATGTTCAACTTGTTCTATTTGGGTGACAAAATCTTCCCTGAGGTTAGACGAGTCTCTTTTCTCGATAGCAAGATGTTGCCGGGTAATAATTTCGCCGCGTTGTATGGGCTGAGATAAGACCACGACCATTTGATAAGTCTTGATGATGGCCGACGTAAAAATAGACCATTTTTTTTGTACATTACAACGTACGCCTATCGTGGTTCTGCCCGCTTTAATTAAACCGGTTGTTGTGAACACATCCAGCGGTTCGGCGCATTGCGGCAGATTCAATCGGCTGTCCAAGGGAACTAGACTCGCCTCATATTCACCTTGCAGATTGATATTTTGCGCAATATAAGCCTTTACGGCCTCTGCGATAGATTCGTGGGATTGCGAGCCTTGTTCCGCATGAGCTGTGGCGAGAAAGACCAAGGTCAGTGCCAGAATGAGTGGAGTAATTTTCATCACTTAATTGTAGTTATCAAGCATGATTGATGGCCGTCAATTTATTGGCGCAAGGTTCAAAGATTAAGAAAAATCGGAATTTTTAACTGCAAAGTTGATTCTTACTGTCCAAAGCCAGCTTTGGACTCCAGGAAGTATGCTATCGGAGTTCAAAGCTTCAGCTCCTGCCCCTTACCTACATCCATGTAGGCAAAGCTGGCTTTGAACATTACAGAAGTGAGCATTAGATAGGGTAGGTAGTTACGTTTTGTTAACTTGTATGCCCGCATTTTTACAGTTTATCGAGTAAGCCTTGAGCTTCTTCATCAGAGGCAAATCCTTCTTTAATAGCGAGTTCTGCGGCCTTGCTATATAAAATATCTTCTAGTTTTTGTAATTCTTTATATCTAGCCGACGATAAAATGACCGCGACGCTTTTGTCTTGTTTTAAGATGGTGACAGGCTCTTCCTCTACTGTCGATATAATCGAACTAAAATGTTGTCTGCCTTCTGTTGATGTCATGGTTTTCATGGTAAGCAACCCTTTAATTGTTAGTAACGTACAAAAGCATAGCTATTTTGTACGTTTATCATAGGGTGTTTTCTTGCTATGTCAATATGAACCGGTAAGGCAGCTTCGCTATTATTTATTCACCTAGAACGTTAGCGGCTATTTTTTGCCGAATTCTTCGAAGCAATCCAGCATAATCAGCTGCAAATAGCTGTTTAAAATATTATATTATTGATTTTAAATGATTTAAATATTTTTGGCATATGCCGTGCTTTTGTTTTTGTACAAGTAATCAGCGAGGCAACTATCATGGCTATTAATTTTGACACAGCACTTGGCATTGAACCTAAGGCCCTGGCTTTCCGGGAAAAGCGGGGCGAGATACTGGCGGCTAATTTAGCAAACGCAGATACACCCAACTATAAAGCGCGGGATATGGATTTCAAGTCGGTGCTAAAACAAAGCATGTCTTCAGGTGTGCCTTTAGAGCGCACCCAATCAGGACATATTGCGCCGCCACAACAACAAGTATTTGGCGCTAATGTGATGTACCGCAATCCCAATCAGGTGTCGTTAGATGGCAATACCGTCGAAGCGCATGTGGAACAGGCTAAATACGCTGAAAATGCGGTGCAGTACCAGGCCAGTTTGCAGTTCATGGGTAATAGATTTTCCGGTCTGATGACCGCCATAAGAGGGCAATAGCCATGGCTTCCTTTAGTGTATTTGATATTGCCGGCAGCGGCATGAATGCCCAATCGTTAAGACTTAACTTGGTCGCAAGTAA
>CAMAUL010000022.1 GCA_945861405.1 Candidatus Methylobacter oryzae
ATGACGATGTTGAGGCAGTCATGCATAAGCTCAATCATCGCCCTCGAAAAACGCTCAACTTTAAAACACCGCATGAGGTATTTTTTTCTGAAAAAGAGAGGGATGCCGCATGATTACTAGGATTGCACTTCGGAGTTGAATCCGCCCAAAGATAAATACCTTTTACCCCCACTGGAGTGCAGGCTTCGCCTGCTCTGGCAAGCAAAGCTTGCACTCCTGCCCTACGATGATCCAGCCTTCAAGCTTTTTTTTACATCAAGCAACGGTTGTTCGATACCTACCGCCAGCAGTTTGACCTGTGCTTGTTAGCATTACTACCTATTGTCCTCTGCCTCTTGTTTATGATAATTTTTTGTTGAAAACAAGGCTAAAAGCAAAATGCTTTAATTTCAACGCAAATTCATTTTAAATCCAGGAGAGCTATTATGATGATCGTACTTGGAATTACAGTCGCACTTATTATTCTGTTGATAACAACGCTCGTTATTTTAAGGCGACGAAAAAAATGCGCATCATGTTCGCCCAAAGAAACGCTGATTAGCGAATCCAAGGCGCCAGAGCCGACAAATCTGCAAGAAAAAAAGCCCGTAGCCAATGCTGAACCTGCTGCTGCGAATTCACCAATAACGACTGCGAATGTTGTTGCGGAGCAAGTAAAAGAGACGGCGGTTGCCCCAGCTGAAAACATCAGCGCCCTGCCCCAAGATTCAATTCTGAGGAGGCATTACTTCACTCACTTATGCACCATGCTTGAAGCGATTGCTCCTCCACGGCCCACGGAATCGGTTTTATGCCGCCATTACGATATGATGATAGTTACTAAAATTGCGCAATGCTTGGGCGATATAAATGCAACGGAACAACTGATTTGTGATTATGAAAACCTCAGTGTGTAGGATGTAATCGCCTCAATGGAACATTCCCAAGAGTGCTCCATATAAATGCCAATGCCATTACGTTAAGACTTGTTCCGTTCAGCCTGAGCTTGTCGAAGGGTGACGGAATAAGTCTTTTGGTTCGACAGGCTCACCTCGAACGGCTTAACTTAACGGCATTCCGGTAAATTTAATGCAATGCAGCCGCAGCTGCCTGCATCTTTTTCCAGTCGAAGCGTTTGGCTATTGTCAACGCATCTTGGGCGTTTATGCCCGCATAATCCATGCTGTATATTGCGCTGCTTTTATCGTCGCCACCCAAGATGACGACGATAGCGCCGCTTTTCTGGGCTTTTTCATGGCTTTGGTGCACCCGGAAACCGTCAATCGTAGTGGTGCTCATGACGGCTTCTTCGGTTTCCATGTTCATGCCCATCACCATCTGCATGGGAGCGGCCATAGCACCGGGTAATAAGCCCAGCTGAACATTAAGGCTTTGCCCTTCGCCCCTCTGATAATGTCGGGTGGCGGTGACCATTTTCGCCCCCTCCATGTCCATGCTGGAACCTTCCGCCGCTTCGCCGACCCACTCCGGCACATCGCCAAGCAGTGGCTTAAGCGCTTCATAACTTGCGGCACCAGCCACCAGACTCCAACCAACCAGTACCACGCCGCACAGCAATAATCGAATTAAACGCATTATCTATTATCCTCATTACCTAATGATTATTATTCGGAACCAGCCTGTAGCCGGTTCCATTCCAAATTCAGTATCCGATAAAAATAACCCAAATACAAGCACCCGCATTTGTGTCCAGACAATCAGCTACACTGCTCTACAAAACCGAGCTTTTCTGTAATAATCTGCGGGCTGATTCATTCCCTATATAATCAAAAAACATGACCCTATTTCCTCAAGCTGCCGCCGATCATGAAGATTCAAAGCCGGATGATCTACGCAATGCCGAATGCCGTTACGTTTCACTCGAGCGGGAAGCCATGCGCAACGCATTACGGCAGCAACTGGATGATGATTTGCTGTACCGGATGCTGATTGACGAGCGCCCTCACCTATTTGCCGAATCGGTCGTTTTTGTCTCCGAGAGCGTCATACGCAGGCAACGCGATACCATTGCCGCGATAGAAAGCGTTATTGCGATGCCTGCTTATCAACAACGCGTTCTGACTTATGCACCTGACACTGCACAATTTATTCCGAAAGCGCACGGCGTTTTTTTCGGCTATGACTTTCACTTAAGCCCTAAGGGGCCGCAATTAATTGAGATCAATTCCAATGCCGGAGGGGCTTTGCTTAATGCCATTCTAGCTCGTGCGCAATCGGCTTGTTTCGATCAGGCTGAAGCAAATGCTATTCAAGACACTGAGCAGGTATTTATGGCGATGTTTCATGAGGAATGGCAAGCCGAGCGAGGGCAACTGCCATTGCAGTCAATTGCCATCGTCGATGAAGACCCGCCTACCCAATTCATGTTGCCGGAATTCTTGTTGTTTAAAAAACTGTTTGAGCAAAATCATATCAACACCGTTATTTGTGATCCTTCCGAGCTTGATTACCGCGATGGGGCGCTTTGGTATGGGGACACGCCTATCGACCTAGTTTACAACCGCTTGACCGACTTCGGATTGGAAGCCGAATCGCTAAAACCTTTGCGCGATGCCTATCTGGAAAAAGCCGTCGTCGTCACGCCTCATCCCAGAGCTCATGCGCTTTATGCCGATAAAAGAAATATGGTGATATTGACTGATGAAGCCGCGTTACGGGACATGGGCGTTGCCGAAGAGACCAGAACCTTGCTGCTTGAAGGCATTGCTCACACGATTTGCGTATATAAGGAAGACGCCGAAGCCTTATGGGCTGCCCGCAAGCAGTTGTTCTTTAAACCGGCAAAAGGCTACGGCAGCAAGGCCGCATACCGGGGCGACAGGATGACCAAGCGGGTGTTCGGGGAGATTCTACAGGGCAATTATGTGGCGCAAACCTTGGTAAAGCCCACCGAGCAGCAGTTAAAAGTGGATAATGATCTAGTCGATCTCAAACTCGATCTGCGGCAGTATGTTTACAGGGGACGGTCGCAGTTAATCAGCGCCCGTTTGTATCAGGGGCAAACCACTAATTTTCGCACTCCCGGCAGCGGGTTTGCATCTGTTGCGGTGTTTGCCGCAGAGAAATGGAACGCTGATGATGCAGATGAATATGATGATCACAGATAGATTAATTCTACTTTGTCAGATTTCATGATCACACAATTCAAGATCGTCATTCCGGCAGGGATTGCCGGAATCCAGGCTCCATGGATGGATTTGAGCTTACCATCCATGGCACTGGATACCCGCTTCCCGGCGGGTATGACGAGCTTACGTATAATCTGACAAAGTAGAATTAAGAAAATCTTATTTTATCTTAATTATCAGCGTCATCAGCGTTCTATTTCTTGTGTCTTTCGTGGATAAAGCTTAATCAAAGAGCCAGACTTTTCAAATACTCCCGGAAATCGCCCTTCAACTCGTCATGCTCCAAGCCGTATTCAACAGTAGCCTGCAAATAACCGAGTTTTGAGCCGCAATCATAACGCTTGCCTTCAAACTCATAGGCCAAAAACTGCTCGTCGTGCATCAATGCGGCAATAGCATCGGTCAGCTGAATTTCGCCGCCGGCGCCGCGCTCTGTTGTTTCGATCTTGTTAAAAATTGCGGACGTTAAAATATAGCGTCCAACTACTGCGAGGTTTGACGGTGCATGCTCAGGAGCGGGCTTTTCAACAATCAGATCAACCTTGCCTACCGATGGCGAGAGTTCGGTGGTTTTGACGATACCGTATTTATCGGTTTCCTTTGGATCGACCCGCTCTACCCCTAATACGCTGCACTGATTTTGATCGTATTGCTGAACCATTTGTGTCATGCAGCCGCTACCGCTTCTATTTGCAATCAAGTCGTCGGCCAGGATAACGGCAAACGGCTCATCGCCGACGATCGGCTTGGCGCAAAGCACTGCGTGCCCCAATCCCAATGCCTCGGGCTGACGAACAAACACGAATGACACATTCGGCGGGATGATGTCCTTAAGCGTTTTCAATAACGCAGTCTTGCCGCGGTTAGTCAGCTCAGTTTCCAACTCATAAGCTTTGTCGAAATGATCCATAATCACGTTTTTGGTTCGGCCCGTGACAAATATAATCGTATCGATGCCTGCTGCTACGGCCTCTTCAACGCAATACTGAATTAAGGGTTTGTCCACAACCGGCAGCATTTCCTTCGGGCTGACTTTGGTGGCGGGCAAAAAGCGGGTTCCGAGACCCGCAACCGGAAAAACTGCTTTTTTTATTTTTTGATTCATCTTAAGTGATTCTCGACAATACAGATCATTAAAAATCAGAGGCTGAGCGCAGCATCTAATCATCCCTGCCCTTTAAAAAAGAGCGATTCATTTTAAGCTTTTTCTTGGTTTTAACTCTATCTTTCAACACGAAACTGTTTATTCGAACGCTAAAAAATCTTCCACCCGTGCCATAAAAGCATCCGGTTGTTGCACATGCAGCCAATGTCCGGCATCGACTATGGTACTGAAAACCGCGTCCGGGAATAATGAGTTTATATCTTCAAGCTGAACGAAATCTGAATTGCCTCCTGCGATAAACAAGGCCTTTCCGGCAAATGGCGCTAAATGATCGGCCTTCGGAAAGGCTGCGATATTGGGTGCCATCCGCTGAAAAATATCCAGATCAAGCCGCCAGCAATATTTGCCGTCTTTCAAGATGAGATTCTGCAACAGGAACTGGCGATAACTCAGCTCAGGTATGGCGACTGCAAGCAGCGTTTCGGCTTGTTTACGGTTGCTGAGTTCAGCCAGCGGCAGCGCTTTTAACGCCAGCACCGTGTTATCGAAACTGTGCTGGTAGCTGACCGGCGCAATATCGGCCACAATCAGCTTGTTCACTTTGTTGGGTGATGTAAGTGCAAGCCACATGGCTACCTTGCCGCCCATGCTGTGTCCCAACAAGTTAGCGGTTTCCAGGCCTCTGTCATCAATAAACTGCAATAAATCAGCAGTCATGGATGGATAATCCATTAACGGATGATGGGGCGATGCGCCGTGATTGCGCAGGTTCGGCACATAAACATGAAACCGGGCAGCCAATCTTTGCGCCACCTGGCGCCAGTTACGCGAAGAAGCAAAAAAACCATGTAGGATAATAAGCGGGCTATTATAAGGATCGCCGAATTCCTCAAAAAACAGCTCCACAGTTTTCATCAGGAGACCAAAAAGAAAAATAAGCCCATCAAACCGCCGAAAACACCACCCCAAACAACCAACCAGCCCAAATGTTCGTGAATGATAGCCTCAACCATTTCCTTAACCAGCTGCGGGGTTAGTTCACTCAGACGCTTATCGATTACTGATTCAATTCCGACAATATCATCGCCAATTTTATGTGCATCCAAACCTTGCTTTAATGCAGCTTTAAATCGGTCGGATTCGACCATTTCGGTCAGAGTGATTTTCATTTTTTCGGTAAACGGTTCTTTTAACGGTACCAGCGCTTCTTCGCCGCCCATCATCATTAACATCCCGCCAAAAGACGATCCCATAATCGACGACACCAGTCCTTCATACACCTTGTCGTAATCGACTGCATTCAATAAAGGCTCCATGTTCAGCAAGTCTTTACCTTGTTGCTCCTCAGTTTCAATAAACTGTTCGATATTGGTTACGGTAAAGAACTGCTGCATCATCAGCTGTTTGATGGACAATTTGAACTCTTCAAACCGATCAAGTATAACGCCTGAACCGTATAAATAAGGCACTTTCTCAAACAGCATATAAATTGCCAGCCAATTGGTAATCGCCCCGGAAAGGGCAAAAAAGCCAATGGATTTAATGAATTGTATAGAGCTGGCATAGCCGATAACAATGATCACAACCGCGATAAAATTGGTCATGAAGCTTTTATTCAATAATTGTTCGTTCATCGTTTCTTAATCAATAAATCAGTAATAGTGCCTTCGATCATTTCAGCCGAAAAGCCCAGAGTTTCGGCCAGCGTTGGGTGCGCGTGTACCGTTAATGCCAAATCTTCAACGCTTGCACCCATCTCCAAAGCCAAGACGGCTTCTGCAATCAATTCACCGGCATTGGTACCGACGATGCCTGCACCGAGAATACGGCCGGTTTGTTTGTCAGAAAGCAGCTTGGTCACGCCTTCCTTGCGCCCGATGCTTAATGACCGCCCGCTGGCCGCCCATGGGAAAGCGGCTTTTTCATAGGCTATGCCTTGCTCTTTGGCGGCATTTTCAGTCAGTCCCATCCAGGCGACTTCGGGATCGGTGTAAGCCACCGAAGGAATAGTCAATGCCCGCCATTCGGTCGTCATACCGGCCACTGCTTCGGCCGCTATTTTACCTTCGTGCGACGCTTTATGCGCCAGCATCGGGTTGCCCACCACATCGCCGATCGCAAAGATATGCTTCACGTTGCTACGCTGTTGTTTGTCGACGCTGATAAAGCCGCGTTCGTCGACATGAACCCCGGCTTTGTCGGCATTGATTAAATGGCCGTTGGGCCGTCTGCCTACGGCGACCAGCACTTTATCGAACATCTCGGCTTCTGGCGAGTCTTTGCCGCTGAAGCTGACTTTTAAGCCTTCCTGTGTCGCTTCAATATTTGTCACCTGAGTTTCCAGGAAAATATTGTCGTATTGCTTTTTGATCCGCTGCATTAACGGTCTGACCAGATCCTTGTCGCAACCGGGGATAAGCTGATCCTGCATTTCAACCACGGTGATCTTGCTGCCCAGCGCGTGATAAACGGTCGCCATTTCCAGGCCTATGATGCCGCCGCCGATAATCAGCAGTTTTTTCGGGATGCTCTGAAGGTTCAGCGCATCGGTGGAATCCATTAACCTGGGATCGTCATTCGGAAACGACGGTATTTTTACCGGCTGGGAGCCGACCGCGATAATAGCCTGTTTAAACTCAATGGTCTGGGTATCGTCGCCGTCTTCAACCAGCACTTGCGTGTCGGAAACAAAGGATCCGATTCCTTTAACAATCGTAATATTGCGCTGCTTTGCCAACGCCGCCAAGCCCGCATTTAACTGGGAACTGATGGTGTCTTTCCAGCCGCGCAGTTTTTCCAGGTCGATATCGGGTTCGGCAAAACCGATCCCGGCAGGATTGATTTCTTTGGCTTCATTGAGCACTGCGGCCACATGCAACAAAGTTTTTGACGGAATGCAGCCGACATTTAAACAAACCCCGCCCAAAACCGGATAGCGCTCTACCAACGTGACTTGCTTGCCTAAATCGGCCGCACGAAACGCCGCCGTGTAACCTCCAGGGCCACCGCCCAGCACTAGAACTTCTGTTTTCAATTGCACACCTTCGATTAGAGTGATGAGGGTTGTAATAATGGAACTCGGCAATTGCTCCTGCATTGCTCTACCTCCTGCATCCATGCAGTCGACGGATTAGACGGATTGGAACAGATTTCATGTTTTATCCGTGTTTATCAGTTTAATCCGTGTCGCCTAGAGGCGCCTACTTTTGGCATCCGCGTTCTATTTTCTAACTCAATTTTTTGATGCTGACGAATTTGTTTTCAGGCGTTAATTCCATTTCAAAATAACCGTTGATGCCTTGCTTGGTCAAAAAAGACTGAATCCTGCCCGCCGGAAAGGCGACTCTTCTACCATCATCGGCTACAACCGAAACATTTTTGGCTGTGCCTTGATAGACCTTGAGGTATTGGTCGTATGACAGACTTAGCGCAAAGCGAATATATTGGTGTTGAGTCATGATGTAGGGGCGACTTCGCCTAAAGCGCCTACTTTTGGTAGTCGCCCAGTATTAAAGGGCGACTAAAGTAAGTTGATTTAACGGCTGTTTTGTAATGCAGCAATGCGCTCTTCCAATGGCGGATGGCTCATAAAAAACTTGCTAACGCCACCGCCGTTAATGCCGAAAGCGGCCAATTGTCCCGGCAGGTCTTCCGCTTCGTGTCCGCGTTGCAAGGCACGTAAAGCGCCGATCATTTTATCGCGTCCGGCCAAGTTTGCGCCGCCAGCGTCGGCCTTAAATTCCCGGTACCGGGAAAACCACATCACCAGCATAGAGGCCAAAATTCCCAAGACGATTTGAGCTATCATCTGGGTGATGTAATAGGCAGGGCCATAGCCGCGTTCGGTTTTAAACACGACCCGGTCGACAACATGGCCGATGACGGTCGCAAAAAAGTAAACAAAAGTGTTGACCACACCCTGCATCAACGCCATCGTTACCATATCGCCGTTGGCGACATGGCTGATTTCATGGCCGACTACCGCTTCCACTTCATCAGCATTCATGTTTTGCAATAAGCCGGTACTGACCGCCACCAACGCACTGTCTCTACTCATGCCGGTAGCAAAGGCATTGGATTCAGGGGTCTGGAAAATGCCAACTTCCGGCATACCGATGCCCGCCTGCCTAGCTTGTTTAGCCACGATCTCGATCAGCCATTTCTCGGTTTGATTTTGAGGCTGTTCAATAACGTGTACGCCCATCGCCCTTTTTGCCGACCATTTAGACATCGCCAAAGAAATTACCGAACCGGTCATGCCGATGATGGCCGACATGACTAATAGAGCATTCAGGTTTAGATCAATGCCTTGAGCATCCAGACTGCTGCCCAAGCCCAAAACACTAAAAATAATACTGACCACAACCATTATGGCAACATTGGTTGCCAGAAAAAGAAAAATACGCATCATATGTTTGAACCTTTTTTTTCGTTAAGATTTAATCGATATGGGGCTTGAATAATACATTCCAAGCCTCCTAACGGTGCTAATATAGCTTAAGTTAATCGATGGAGGGTAATCCCATGTCTATTATAAAAGTAATATTGTTTGTTTGGTTTTTAATTAGCCCTTGTTTGGCCTATGCAGCGGCAATCACTCATCAGGGCGTCCTAAAACAACTGCATGCGCCCCAAGGTTTTGCGCTGTCTATTTTTGCCGACAACCTGCCCAATGCCCGCAGTTTGGCCTTGGGCGATAACGGCGTGGTGTTTGTCGGCACCGGTACCGAAGGCGCGGTTTATGCAGTACAGGACAGTGATGGCGACGGCACTGCGGATAAACGTTATGTGATCGCCAGTGATTTAACTATGCCTAACGGCGTTGCCTACCAGAATGGTTCCCTGTTCGTGGCGGAAATTAACCGCATTATCCGCTTCGACCTCATCACTCGGCAATTAACCAATCCGCCTAAACCCGTTGTGGTTTACGATCAATTCCCGTCAGACCAGCATCATGGCTGGAAATACCTGCGCTTTGGCCCAGATAACAGGCTGTACACCTCGGTCGGGGCACCGTGCAATATTTGTGAACCGGAAAAACCGATCTATAGCTCTCTGGTGAGGTTAAATGCCGATGGCAGCAACTTTGAGATACTTGCCCGGGGCATCAGAAGCTCTGTCGGTCTTGACTGGCAACCGGAAACTGATGCGTTGTTCTTTACCGAGAATGGCCGCGATTATTTGGGCGATGACCTGCCGCCCGATGAACTTAATCGGTGGACTACTGCCGGGGAGCATTTCGGCTTCCCCTATTGTCACGGCGGCGACATTCCCGATCCCGAGTTAGCCGACGGTAAAAAATGCGCGCAATTTACCGCGCCCGAATGGAAGTTTAAAGCGCATATGGCACCCTTGGGACTGCGCTTTTATCGGGGTAAGCAATTTCCGGTCGAATACCAAAATCAGTTATTTGTCGCCGAGCACGGTTCATGGAACCGGTCTGAGCCGCAGGGTTACCGTGTTGCGTTGGTAAAATTCAAACAAGGCAAGCCGGTTGCCGAACAAGTTTTTATTGACGGCTGGCTAAGCAAAAGCGGCGATGTGCTGGGTCGCCCCGTCGATATTCTGGAAATGCCGGATGGCAGTTTGTTGATTAGCGATGATAAGCTCGGCGTAATTTATAAAGTTGAGTACAAAGGCAAGCATGGATAAACAGTTTGAAATTTTGGGTAAGGAAATCGTCTTTCAGGGCTTTTTCCGCGTGGAAAAATACCGCTTTAAACATACCTTGTTTAGCGGGGGCTGGAGCGCTGAAGTTACCCGCGAGCTGTTCATGCGCGGCAACTGCGTTGCGGTTCTGTTATATGATCCTCATGCTGACAAGGTAGTGCTGATCGAACAGTTCAGAACCGCCGCCGCAATTTTACATCCCGATAGAGCCTGGCTGGTCGAAATTGTTGGGGGAGCGATAGAGGAAGGCGAATTAGCCGAGGAAGTCGCTTATCGGGAATCTGTCGAAGAAGCGGGCTGTGAAATTCAGCAATTGATGGTCATCAATGAATTTTATACCACGCCGGGCGCTTTCTCAGAGTGGATCACGCTGTTTTGCGGCAAAGTGGATAGCACACAAGTGGACGGCATTCACGGCTTGGATCATGAGGACGAGGATATTTTGGTGCGCACCGTTGGTTTTGATGAAGCGTATCGTATGCTGGAAAATGGCGAGATAGAATCGGCCATACCTATTATTGCGATTCAGTGGCTGGCATTGAACAGGCAAAAGCTTAAACAACAATGGGAGGATAAAAAAAGGAGGGGTACTGCAACATTAAAGCCCTGCAACTAAATTTTGCAGAGCTTCACTGTACTAACAATTAATCGACAATCTTACATTTATTCCGCGAAGCGTCGACCCGGTCACGAAGTTCTTTACCGGGCTTAAAATGCGGCACATGTTTTTTTGACAAGGCGACCGATTCACCGGTTTTAGGGTTACGCCCCATGCGAGGAGGACGCAAATGCAGCGAAAAGCTGCCAAAACCCCTGATCTCGATTCTTTCACCGGAAGATAAGGCCTGATTCATTTGTTCAATGATGCATTTTACCGCTATCTCAACATCTTTCTGCGCCAGATGCGGTTGATGTTTGGCAAGCGCTTCAATTAATTCTGATTTTGTCACATTCTATCCTGCGAAAACAAATAAACACAAGGGGCATGTACGGATACATACCCCCCCCATGATTTTTATTTTTCCATCTGCTTAAAGATATCGGCGAAGGTCGGTGCGCCAACTGACTGTTGCTGTTGTTGAGAATGATCTTTAACAGTATGAGTCTCTTCTTCGCTATCTTTTGCTTTAATAGATAAAGAAATTGATTTGCTTTTTTTGTCGACGCCAATGAACTTAGCTTCAAGTTCATCGCCTTCTTTTAACAAGGTTCTGGCATCTTCAACGCGGTCGCGTTGAATTTCGGAAGCACGCAAATAGCCCTCAACATTATCCGCTAAAGTGATAACCGCGCCTTTAGCATCAACTTCTTTAACAGTTCCTTTTACCAAGCTGCCTTTTTCGTGAGTAGCCAGGAAGTTTTGGAACGGATCTTGTTCAAGCTGTTTGATACCTAAAGAGATACGCTCACGTTCGGAATCAACCGCCAGAATAACGGTTTCCAGCTCGTCGCCTTTTTTGAAGTCGCGAACCGAGGCTTCACCTTCATCTGCCCAGGAAATATCAGACATGTGAACCAAACCATCGATGCCCCCATCCAAGCCGATGAAAATACCAAAATCAGTAATCGATTTGATTTTTCCTGAAATTTTATCGCCTTTGTTATGGGTTGCCGCAAAATCATCCCAAGGATTGGTTTTGCACTGTTTCATGCCTAAAGAAATACGACGACGTTCTTCATCGATTTCCAAGACCATGACTTCGACATCATCGCCCAATTGAACGAGCTTGGAAGGATTAACGTTTTTGTTAGTCCAGTCCATTTCAGAAACGTGAACCAAGCCTTCTACGCCTTCTTCGATTTCAACAAAGCAGCCGTAATCGGTCAGGTTGTTTACTTTACCGAATACGCGGGTGCCGGCTGGGTAGCGACGGGCGATGTTTTGCCATGGATCTTCACCCATTTGCTTCATACCTAATGAAACACGATTTTTATCTTTGTCGTATTTCAGGACTTTAACTTTAATTTCCTGACCGATTTCTACGCACTCGGACGGATGACGCACGCGTCTCCATGCCATATCGGTGATGTGTAACAGACCGTCAATGCCGCCAAGGTCGATAAACGCGCCGTAATCGGTCAGGTTTTTAACCACGCCGGTAACGACTGCGCCTTCTTCCAGCGTTTTGAGCAATTCTTCTCTTTCTGCGCTGTATTCTTTTTCTACGACAGCACGACGGGACAGAACCACGTTGTTACGTTTTTGATCGATTTTTATAACTTTGAATTCCAGATCACGATTTTCCAGGAAAGTCGTGTCTCTGATTGGGCGAACATCAACCAATGAACCCGGCAAGAAGGCACGTAATGCACCCACAGCTACAGTGAAGCCACCGCGAACTTTTCCGTTAATACGGCCGATAATGGTTAACTCTTTGTCAAAAGCATTTTCAAGTTCAGACCAAGCTTTATTTTTCTTCGCTTTATCTCGGGAAAGAAGTGTGGCACCCAGGCCGTCTTCAAACAAATCAAGGGCAACCTCGACTTCGTCGCCAATGGCGACTTCTAATTCGCCATCGTTATTTAGAAACTGCCATTTTGGAATGACACCCTCTGATTTAGAATGCGTACTGACGATGATCATATCGTTTTCGATATCAACAACCGTACCCATTAACATGGCACCAGGACGCATTTCCGTCTTGATTAGACTTTCTTCAAATAATTCAGCAAAGCTTTCGCTCATTTTCCATTCCCAAGCCTGTCGAAACACGAACAAGCCTTTTCTTTATCAAAGTTAAAAAAAGATCACTCTCAAACTACTTTAAGGTGACCACGTAAAAAATCCTTAACGGATTAAATTCAGTACTTCTTCAATGACAGCATGTAGCGGCATATCCGAAGAATCGATATAAAGTGCGTCACTCGCCATAGCTAATGGGGCGGCTTTGCGCTCCATATCCCGGCGATCCCGCTCTTCTATCTCAGAAGTTATCTGTGCTAGGTTAGCATCAATCCCTTTTTCCATCAACTGTTTATATCTCCGCTTAGCCCTTTCAGCAGCGCTTGCGGTTAAAAACACTTTATTTTCGGCTTCAGGAAAAACTACCGTCCCCATGTCGCGCCCGTCTGCAACCAACCCTGGCAACCGTTTAAAGTCTTTTTGTTTTTGCAGCAAAACATGCCTGACTTCAGGGAGTGCCGCAACGATGGAGGCAGTATAGCCGG
Organism: Candidatus Methylobacter oryzae; assembly: GCA_945861405.1. Taxonomy (GTDB): domain Bacteria; phylum Pseudomonadota; class Gammaproteobacteria; order Methylococcales; family Methylomonadaceae; genus Methylobacter_A; species Methylobacter_A oryzae_A. The sequence goes on from CAMAUL010000022.1 coordinate 13,072, forward strand.
TGTTTTCAAAGCCTAACTGGGCGGTAATATCTTCGCCATCCAGTCTAACGACCAATTCATCACCGCAATCGAATTCCAACACCATCGTTCGGGCTATATCAGCAATGGCGGCTTCATTTTCCAGGTCAGCAGACTGATTTAACGCAGCGATTGCCAGCGAACGGTAGATAGAACCGCTATCAAGATAGTTCCAGCCCAGCTTTTTCGCTACCGCCCGGCTAACCGTGCCTTTTCCGGCACCGCTAGGGCCGTCAATAGTCAATACCGGAATAACCATTATGCTTCCCTGCAAGCCAGATCAAGACCTAAACGCGTTGCCAAGTCTTTAAATTCAGGGAACGAGGTATTTACGTTTTCGCAGTCATGAATGGTAATCGGTGCATCGGCGCGTAGTCCGGCAATTGAAAATGCCATAGCAATCCGGTGGTCGCCATGCGATATAACTTCGCCGCCGCCAATCGAGCCACCTTGAATGATCATGCCGTCCTCGGTGGATTGCGCATCTACGCCCAGTATTTGCAGGCCATCCGCCATCACTTGGATACGATCCGATTCTTTGACCCTGAGTTCTTCCGCGCCGGTTAACCGTGTTTGGCCTTCTGCACACGCTGCGGCGACAAACAACACCGGAAACTCGTCAATGGCCAGCGGCACCAGATGTTCTGGGATGTCTATGCCTTTAAGAGGACTGTAAACAACGTGCAGGTCGGCTACCGGCTCGCCGCCGACAGTGCGTTCGTTAAGGATCTCAATGTTGGCACCCATCAACCTGAGAATATCGATGACGCCGGTACGTGTAGGGTTAATGCCGACATGCTTCAACAGCAGGTCGGAACCCGGCGCAATGGACGCCCCGACCAGAAAAAATGCCGCCGATGAAATATCGCTGGGCACATCAATATCGGCTGCTGTTAAACGGCCTTCGGCGGTAATGCTGACTTTCACCGCGCCTGCTCCCGGCAGGCCTGCGGCATACACACCATCCTTGGCGATATTGCCTTCTTGCTTGACCGGATAGTTAAAGCCGGTCAGCATGCGCTCGGTATGGTCACGGGTGGGCGCAGGCTCGGTAACGCTGGTTACGCCTTGCGCATACATGCCTGCCAACAACAAGCAGGATTTGACCTGAGCGCTGGCAATCGGCATCGCATAATCAATGCCGGTCAACTGCCCTGCCCTGCCGGTAATGTGCAGAGGCGCCGTGCCTTTCTCAGTGGTTTTTATATCGGCGCCCATGGCAGCCAACGGCTCAGTGACCCGTTTCATCGGCCTGCCGGACAATGATTTATCGCCGGTTAATACCGAGTTGAATGCCTGACCCGCCAATAAACCGCTCAGCAAACGCATGGATGTGCCTGAATTGCCCAGATACAAATCGCTCTTTGGCGCTTTTAAGCCGTGCTTGCCAACGCCGTGGATGGTCACACAGCCATTGACCGGCCCTTCTATTTCAACCCCCATATCGCGAAAAGCCTGCAAGGTTGCCAGCGCATCTTCCGCTACCAGAAAGCCTTTGACATGAGTCACGCCTTCGGCCAATGAGCCCAGCATGATTGAACGGTGCGACATGGATTTATCGCCGGGCACACGTGCCTCGCCTTGTAATTTGCCGCCGGGTTGAACGTAAAATGTGATTGATTTTGACATATGTGTATTATCGGACTGGTCAAGAAAGCGTTGCCGTGCGTTTCTGGCATACGTAAAGGTTTCAAAAAGCTGCTGGGTATCATTTGTTTCCAGCAAACGCTGTATTTTATCCAATTCTCCCTTCAACTGCTCGATTAAAGGGATGATTTCATCTTTATTGGCGGCGCAAATATCCTGCCACATCGTCGGATCACTGGATGCAATCCGGGTAAAATCCTTGAATCCGCCGGCCGCATATTGAAAAATCTCGCTCTGCTCGTCTTTATGTCCGAGCATATCGACCAACGCAAAGGCCAGGATATGCGGCAAATGACTGGTTGCGGCCAACACGCTGTCATGATGCTGTACATCCATCACCGACACAACCGACCCCAGCCGTTCCCAGAATTTTTGGATTTTTTTTACAGCTTCAGGCTTGGTATTGCTGACCGGCGTGATAATCAGGCGTTTATTCAGGAATAAATCATCGACCGACGCGGTCACGCCGCTGTTCTCCGCTCCGGCAATCGGATGGGCCGGAACCAGGTTATCCGGCACAACACCGAAAACCCGCTCTGCTGCGGCAATAACGCTGCTCTTAGTGCTGCCGACATCGGTATAAACCGCATCATCCGACCACAACGGCTTAAGCTGGGCAAAAATGCTTTCGATGCTTGCAACCGGCGTCGCAATGACCACACAATCGGCACCTTGAACAGCTTCCGAAAGCTCCAGCGTATAGTCGTCAATAACACCTAACTGTTTTGCCGCTTGCAGGTTTTGTTCATCCAGCTTTCGACCATAGCCGATTATGTTGCTGCATAAGCCCTGCTGCCGTGCCGCGCGGGCAATAGACCCGCCGATCAAACCCACGCCGATTATGCAAAGCCGGTTAAACATTGCCCGATAAAACTTCAGTCAATGCCTGTAAAAACAACTGATTTTCCGCCTGCGTGCCGATAGTGATGCGCAGATGATTAGGCAGTTCATAAACACCAACCGGCCTGACGATAACCCCTTTGCGCAGCAATGCCTCATAAATCGGCATAGCAGGCTGTTTCAGGTCGGCTAACACAAAATTACCTGCCGATGGAATCCATTCCAAGCCTAAATTTTTAAAGCCTTCGGTTATGAATTGCATGCCTTGCGCATTGACGGCAATAGTGTTTTGCAAATGTTCGGTATCCATCAATGCCGCTTCGGCGGCGGCCAAGGCCAACATATTATTATTGAAGGGCTGGCGCACCCGATTCAGGATGTCTGCCATCTGCGGACTGGACAAACCATATCCTATGCGCAATCCGGCCAAACCGTAGGCTTTGGAAAAGGTGCGGGTAATTAACAGATTAGGATATTTTTTCAGCCACGCGATTGAATTGTCCGCGCTGCCATCTCCAGCAAATTCGCAATAGGCTTCATCGAGCACGCACACGCAAGTGTCCGGCAGCGCCCCAATAAACGCTTCCAAGTCGGCGTGGCTCAGCAATGTGCCGGTAGGGTTGTTGGGATTCGCTATAAATACCAGTCGTGTTTTATCGGTCACCCGTTGCAACATCGCATTCAGGTCGTGACCGTAATTCAACGCGGGAGCCACAACCGCCGTAGCTCCAACCGCTTGAGTTACGATTGGATATACGGCAAAAGCATGCTGCGAAAAAACCACTTCCAGCCCCGGCGTTAAAAACGCCCTGGCCACCAGTTCAAGAATTTCATTGGAGCCATTGCCCAATGTTATCTGGCTCATATCGACAGCATATTTATCAGCTAATGCGAGTTTTAAATTAAAGCCATTGCCATCCGGGTACAAGGCCAAATCCTTCAAAGTCGCCTGTGTCGCGGCCAAGGCTTTTTTTCCAGGCCCTAAAGGATTTTCATTGGATGCAAGCTTTATGAGTCGCATCGGTTCCCTACCGATTGCGACACTTCCGCCATCCATGGCAGTCGTGTTAGAAAGCCCCAGCTCACGCTCAAGTTCTTCAATCGGCTTACCGGGTGTATAAGGAATCAGCTTTTGCACGCCGGATACGGCAAGGTTATAAATTTTATCAGCGTTGTTCATGGAGTCTGTTTGAGAGTGTTTAATACTCACCCGAGGGATGAGAAAGAAATTTTAAAGTACGGCCTTGGGATAAGAACCCAGCAGTTTGAGCATATTTACGTTGTCTTTCAATATAGCCAGAGCCTGGGCAACATCGTCATCTTCGCTATGGCCTTCAATATCGATAAAAAACACATAGTCCCATAATCCCTGGCGTGACGGCCTGGATTCGATATGCACCATGCCGATGTTAAATCTCGCGAAAGGCTCCAGTATCCTGTGCAACGCACCGGGCTGATTGCCAGTAGATACAACCAACGAGGTTTTATCGTTACCCGTGGAAGACGATATTTGCTGTCCGATAATGATAAAGCGGGTGGTATTGTTGGGTTCGTCTTCGATATTCTTTTCGATAACATTCAACTGATAAATTTCAGCCGCAACAACGCCCGCTATCGCGACGGCCTGTTTATTGGTTGACGCCAATCTTGCCGCCTCGGTGTTGCTGTTGACCGCAGTTCGCTTCGCGTTCGGCAAATGATTATCCAGCCATTGCCGACACTGCGCCAGGGATTGCTGATGAGAAAACACCTCGGTCACTTCATCCAGGCTATCCACCAGCCCCAACAAGTTTTGATGCACCCTGATTTCAACTTCGCCGCATACTTTTAGCGGCGAATTCAAAAACCGGTCCAACGTATGGCTGATGACGCCCTCGGTAGAGTTTTCGACCGGTACGACGCCGAACTGACAGTTGCCGTTTTCAACCGCATTAAAAATATCGTTAATGGTTGCCGCCGGTACGGTTTTAACCGCAGAGCCGAAATGCTTAATTGCGGCTTGCTGGGTAAATGTGCCCTCAGGGCCTAAATACGCAACGTCCAGGGGTTTTTCCAGCGCCAAACACGCCGACATCAATTCCCTGAAAAAATGAGCCGCCGTGTCATCGGATAAAGGGCCTTGATTCAAGTCTTTAATGCGGCGCAATACCAATGACTCACGATCCGGGCGGTAAAATGACCCTTGTTCACCCTGTGCAATCTTGGTTTTGGCAACTTCCATTGCGCAAGACGCACGCTGATTAATCAATTGCAGAATCTGCTTATCGATTGCATCAATTTTGTCTCTCAATTCAGAAAGCGGGGTGACGGATGACATAGTGGCCTTAATTATTAGGTTTTCAGTAGCTCAGTTAGAACAATGGAACGCTGATGACGCTGATAGTTAAGATCAAATAAGATTTTTCTTGGGTTATCCGTGTTTATCATATTCATCTGCGTCATCAGCGTTCTATTTTCTAGCTTGGTCTTCGATTAATGGGTGCGTTCAAACTCAGCCATAAAATCAATCAAAGCCTGTACACCCGCTTCCGGCATCGCATTGTAAATACTTGCCCGCATGCCGCCTACCGAACGATGGCCTTTCAATTCAAATAAACCATTGCTTTCCGCAGCAGCCAAAAACGGCTTATCCAAACTCTCGTCGGACAGAATAAACGGCACATTCATTCGCGAACGGGACGCTATTTCTACCGGATTGGAATATAAGGCCGACTGGTCGATGGCCTGATACAGTTTCGCCGCTTTAGTGATATTGCGTTGTTCGATACCTTCGACGCCGCCCTGCGCTTGTAACCACTTAAGCACCAACCCGGTCAAATACCAGCTATAGGTTGCCGGTGTATTCAGCATGGATTGGTTTTTTGCCTGCTCGGCATAGTTGAAAACCGGAGGTACGGATTTAGACGCATGACCGACTAAATCGTCCTTGACGATTACCACGGTGACGCCAGCAGGCCCCATGTTTTTCTGCGTTCCGGCATAAATCAGGCCGTACTGACTGACATCGATCTTGCGCGATAAAATATTCGACGACATATCCGACACCAGCGGCAAGCCCTTGCTGTCAGGACATGATTGAAACTCCACGCCGTGTATAGTCTCATTCGAGGTATAGTGCAGATAAGCTGCCTGATTGTCGATAGCCCAACTTGCGGCATCTGGAATCGTGGTGAATTTGGTATTTTCGGAACTGGCACTGACCACCACATCGCAATAAGCCCCTGCATCCTTGATAGCTTTTTCCGACCAAGCGCCGGTATTCAGGTAACAAGCTTTGCTTTTGCCGTTCAGGATATTCTGCGGTATCAGCGAGAACTGCGCCGATGCGCCGCCTTGCAGAAACAAAACCTTATAGTTTTCAGGAACAGCCAGCAATGCTCTCAAATCGCTTTCCAACTCTTCGGCAATAATCGAGAAATGCTTGCCGCGATGGCTCATTTCCATGACCGACATGCCGCTATCGCGCCATTCCAGCATTTCTTGCTGCGCTTGCCGCAACACCGATTCGGGGAATGCAGACGGGCCTGCGCTAAAATTATAAACTCTGGACATTAACGATTCTCTTAAATTAAATTTTTAAATATTTTTTTGAATCACAGGCCTAATTCAGTGATTGCCTCTTTTAAAGAAACTGCTTTTTCACCTTTTGATTCTTCTTTGGCTGTTCTTAAATCCCTAAGGTCTTCGTAGTCATGCATTAATTCTGTTAATGCCTGATATTCATTAAAAGGAAGAACAACAAACTCTTTTATGCCTTCTTTTTCTATTAGTTGCGGATGAAGTTCCATAGTGTTACCTCTGTGTGTATGCATCATTTCTATGCTTGACTCTATAGATTAGAATCTTTTGATCTTCTATCTCGAAAAGCACCCGATAGTTCCCAACTCTCAACCTGTATTCAGGACTGAAGTTTGTAAGCTTTTTAATGTCACCATCAAGCCCTTGCTCCAGGCCTCTTATTTTTTCGATAATCTTCCCGGCTTCCGACTTTGGCAGTCCTTTCAAGTCTTTGATTGCCTTAGGCATCAATTCAACCAAATACATATTTTTTTCTATCCTGGTTTTTGGTATTTATTGAAAGCACTGAGGTTGGGTAACCTACAACAAGCAAAACTTATTCTTCGCCTGATTCCACATCGTTATCTGCATTGTCATCTAAATCCAAATCATCATCTAATACCGCATCATCTAAAAGATCATCGGCATCATCTACCCCTGCCAAACCTTCGATACGATCAACACCGATCACTTTTTCTTTTTTATCCAGCCGGATAATCGTCACGCCCTGGGTATTCCGTCCAACCACCGAAATGCCGTCAACACGGGTACGGACTAAAGTGCCGCCATCGGTAATCAGCATGATTTCGTCATGATCGTTAACCAGCACCGCGCCGACCACAGCGCCGTTACGTGCAGAGGTCTGTATCGCAATCAGCCCCTGGCCGCCGCGTTTATGGCAGGTAAACTCTTCCAGCTTGGTACGCTTGCCGTAGCCGTTCTCGGTGATATTCAGCACCGTGCCTTCGCTCGCGATAATCAAAGAAATGACTTTTTGCCCTTCCTGCAACCGGATTCCGCGCACCCCGGACGCTGTTCTGCCCATCGAACGCACATCTTCTTCATTAAAGCAGACCGCCTTGCCGGTGCTGCTGAACAACAGCACGTTTTGCTGGCCGTCGGTCACCGCAACGCCGACCAGCGTATCGTCTTCCCGTAAATCGATCGCGATTTTACCGTTAGTACGCTGACGCTCGAATTCCTTTAACGGAGTCTTTTTAACGGTACCCGCCGAGGTCGCCATAAAAATGAATTTAGTGTCGGTAAATTCTCGGATTGGCAGCATCGCGTTGATTTTTTCGCCCTGCTCCAGCGGCAGCAAATTCACGAAAGGCTTGCCTCTGGCCGCACGACTGGCAACCGGCAATTGATAAACTTTAAGCCAGTAAACCTTGCCCCGCGAGGAGAAACACAAAATAATATCGTGGGTATTGGCCACAATCAGCTTATCGACATAATCCAGCTCTTTAGTGGCTGTTGCCGATTTGCCGCGACCGCCGCGACGTTGCGCCTTGTAATCGCTCAAGGGCTGAGACTTGACATAGCCTTCGTGCGACATGGTAACGACCATGTCTTCTTCGGTAATCAGGTCTTCATCCGATAAATCCGAATGATTTTGCATAATTTCGGTGCGCCGTTCGTCGGAATACTGCTCCTTGATAGCTACCAACTCTTCCCTGATAATTTCCATCAGGCGAGTATCACTGCCCAGAATAAACAGGTACTCGTCAATCTGCTCCAGCAGCTGCTTGTATTCATTGACTATCTTGTCCTGCTCCAGACCTGTCAAGCGATGCAGACGCAACTCAAGAATGGCCTGAGCCTGGGTTTCAGACAGTCGGTAAATTCCGGCATGAATGCCGAACTCTACGGCTAAGTCATCCGGCCTTGAACGATCTGCATCGGCGCGATCCAACAGCGCTGCAACCAGTCCTGCATCCCAGTTTTTTTCCAACAAACCGGCTTTAGCGTCGGCCGGTGTGGCAGCCGCCTTAATCAGCGCAATCATCTCGTCGATATTGGCTAACGCTATCGCAAGCCCTTCTAAAATATGCGCTCTTTCCCTGGCCTTGCGCAGGTTATAAATCGTTCTGCGGGTAACAATTTCCCGTCTGTGGTTGATAAAGGCGCTGATAATCTCATGGAGATTCATGCAATGCGGTCGGCCATCCAGCAAGGCGACCATATTGATGCCGAACACGGTCTGGAATTGGGTCTGCTTGTACAGGTTGTTTAACACCACCTCGGGCATTTCGCCTCGACGCAGCTCAATCACCATACGCATGCCGTCTTTATCCGATTCGTCGCGCAAACCGGAAATGCCTTCAAGTTTGCCTTCCTTAACCAGCTCGGCAATTTTCTCCAGCAGTCTGGCCTTGTTGACCTGATAAGGCAGTTCCGTGGTGATGATCGCCTGACGGCTGCTGTCGCCGATGTCTTCAAAATGGCATCGTGCGCGTAGATAAATCTTGCCGCGCCCTGTGGTATAAGCGCTGTATATACCGGAAGCGCCGTTGATAATGGCCGCTGTAGGGAAATCGGGCCCAGGGATATGAGCCATCAAGTCATGCACGGTTAGATCGGGCTGATCGATCATCGCCAGACAGGCGCTGATCACTTCCGACAAATTATGCGGTGGAATATTGGTCGCCATGCCCACCGCAATACCGGATGAACCGTTAATCAATAAAGTCGGTACGCGGGTCGGCAATACCTTAGGCTCAGACTCAGATTCGTCATAGTTGGGCGCAAAATCAACCGTTTCCTTGTCCAGATCGGCCAGCAGTTCATGGGCGATTTTCGACATCCGCACTTCGGTATAACGCATCGCCGCAGGCGAATCGCCGTCAACCGAACCGAAATTGCCCTGCCCGTCGATCAGCATATAGCGCATCGAAAAATTCTGCGCCATCCGCACCATGGTGTCGTAAACCGCCGTATCGCCGTGAGGGTGATACTTACCGATCACATCACCGACTACACGCGCCGACTTTTTATAAGGTTTGTTCCAGTCATTGCCCAGCTCGCTCATCGCATACAACACACGGCGATGCACCGGCTTAAGGCCGTCTCTGACATCCGGAAGGGCTCGACCGACGATAACGCTCATGGCGTAATCGAGATAGGACTGTTTCATCTCGTCTTCGAGATTGACAGGTATTATTTCTTTAGCGAAGTTTGACATTGATCCCTATACATACAGTGTGCCGTTCATTCAGACCGGCATGGTTTCCTGGCTACGTACAAACACTTTGTATTGCTGTTTTTTTGGTTAAGTGCGACTACATGACACGAAATTAAGTGAGGGATTATAACAAATTGTCTTACTAGTGTCGAAGTGGATAGTGTTTTAAATTAATACTCAAATAGAATACAGATACTGTGTTTTCAAATTCAGTAATGAGTAAAACAACTTGAAATGATGGCGTAATGGAGTGCAAGCTTCGCTTGCCACAGCAGGCGAAGCCTGCACTCCAGCGAATCTGAAAGCTGTTATTCGTCAGGCAAATATTTCTGCCAGAAAATTCTGCATCGCTATCCATGAGCGCCGATCAGCATCAGGCTGATAAACAGTGCCGAATACAGGATCATTAGCTAATGGATTGGTGAACCCATGCATGGTATTGCCATAACTATGCAACTGCCAGTCTGCGCCTGCTTCGGTCATTTCCTGCTCGAAAGCCAACACTTGTTCGGCCGGAACCAACGGGTCATCCCGTCCACACAAAGCCAGAATTTTTGCCTTGATCGCAACTCCCTGCGTATTGCCGGGCGGTAACAACAGGCCATGAAAGCTGACCACACCTTTAATACCGACGCCAGTCCTGGCAAGGTCAAGCGAACATAAGCCGCCAAAACAAAAACCGATTGCGGCGATTTTGCTGTCGTCAACCCAAGGCATCAATTTCACCGACGCCAAAGCCGACTTCATGCGTCTTTGCAACATGACCCGGTCAGCCATAAAAGGCTGCATCAGCTTCATGTTTTCTTCCGGGTTCGTGCCTAAAACGCCCTTGCCGTACATATCAACCGCAAAGCCGACATAGCCTAAGGCGGCCAACTTTTTGGCCTTCTCGGCAACAAAAGCATCCCGCCCCGCCCAAGTATGATTAATTAAAACAGCAGGCCTACGCCCTGTCAGCGCATCATCAAATGCAAAAAAAGCCTCCAGTACTACATCGCCATCCAGATAAACTACGGTATTCGATACGATTGCCATGGCATTACTCTCGTGCTAAGTAGTTGTTATTTAATGCTGCTTGATTCCTGCACGGTTTTTAAAAAACCGGCAGAAGCCTCTTCTATCATATCCAGCACCCGCTCAAAACCGTATTGACCGCCATAGTAAGGATCCGGCACCTGCCGCTCATTCAGATGCGGCGCGTAATCGAGAAAATATTTGATTTTGGGTTTGTATTGCTCGGGACAGGCATTGATTAGTATTGAATAATTCTCGTCATCCATCGCCAGCAAAAAATCAAAATCCTCAAAATCCCCGTTAATGACTTGCCTAGCCCGCAAACTGGACAGATCAATACCCCGTTCACGCGCTGCCGCTTGGGAACGCAAGTCAGGTTCATTGCCGACATGATAGGCATGGGTACCGGCTGAATCGATTGCAAAATGCGCATCCAGCTTATGATCCTTGACCAACTTGGTAAACACTCCTTCCGCCGTGGGCGAGCGGCAGATGTTGCCCATGCAGACGAAAAGCACCTTTATTTTTTCCATATTGAAAGACCGATGAGTTAACCGTAATGGCGCATATTGTAACGCCTGAACAGGAAAATGGGCAGTGCAACAACTGGCGGCATAAATTGACCGCTACTCAATCCTTATTCCCGTTCCCAACAGTCATCAGCGCTATCATCAACACAACAATCACCAGCACCGGCCAGAAATAAGGTGCCATGATAAAAATCCCTAGCAAGGCAACGAACATGGCTAGTAGAAACATAAATACGCCGACGCCTAAAAACAGCAGCGCCATCAGTACGCCGGTGATAAGCATGACCAACAAAAACGTCGGCACAGCGGCAAAGCGAACCAGCGGCTCAGCAACCGGTTCACCGTTGAGCATAACGCTAAGCTGCCCGACACCCGGATGAAACACATAGCTCAAAATGGCAACAATTGCGCCGACTACCAGCACCTTTACAATCAGATTTTTATTATGTTTTTGTTGCATCATCATTCCCCTTGCAAAAGCTTATTGCGCCTTGTGGTGTAAGCTTATTTTAACCAGCGACCAGCCCAGAAAAACCATATTAATACCCAAAAACAAGCCCAGCAGCCAATGCGCCGATTCAGACCAGCTAAACCAGATAATCATCGCAAAAACCAAGGCCGTAACCCCGCTAAATAAGACAAACCCCCAGTGCGCCAAGGGTCGCATCATCACTGCCAGGGAAATCTTGGCGACACCTTCCAGCGCAAAAAACAGCGTCATCAGCATTGTCAAAGTCAGTGCACCGGCAACCGGTTTTGTGATAAACAACAAACCGACGAGAACCTGCAAGATACCCATGAACAGCCACCAGCCAAAGCCGGGCATATTTTGAAAAACAAAGGCCCGGCCAACATGGACTATCCCGCCGAACAGCAAAATCCAGCCTAAAAATACCACTATTGCCACCGTAAAAAACTGCGGCACCACAATCGCGCATAGCCCAAGGATAATAAAGAAAACGCCTTCCGCCAGAAACAGTTGCCAATGCGTTTGCAAATAAGTCAGCATATGCTGCTGCATATGCTGTAGTTCAATATTAATGTCGTCTATTTTGCTCATGGTTTTTCTCCTGGCATTTTTGTAATACTTGACGATGGATAATGTGCATCAAATAATAAATCGATATACCGACTTATCGATCAACGGCCCAAAGGCAGTATCATGCACTAATACTGATTTAGAATAGTAGATATTTCCCTCGACTGAGGATTGACATGCTGTCACGAAAAAACAAATCAGCAGCTACGCCTGATAACGGAACAAAAACGGCCTTTCAGATTTTCAACCGCTTTAACGTGTTGCATGGATTAGTCGAGGAGATCGTGACCGGAGAGAATCGTTCGCAGAAAGGATTAGATTTTTGCGAATCTATTAAAAACCATCAGCCTTCGCCCGCGCTTCCTTTGCTCCGGCAAAATCCTGTTGTAATTCTCTGGCATGGGCAATCAGTAACCAGCAGTGTTTTTTCAAGGTATTATCGCTAGCAGCCAATAACGCAGATTTTTTTGCCAAATCTTCGGCCAAACGCGGCTTGTCCTGTTTTAACCTTAATAGCGCCAATTTATAAAACAAATTCGCATTTCTTGGCTCGATTCTAATCGCGCGTTCCATTGAGGCGGTCGCTGAATCCAAATCACCGGCTTTACTGTTTTGATTGGCGGCTGAAACTAAAGCGCCTACGGCGGGCGACAACGGCACGGTAGCCTCCATCGGTTCAAACGGCGATAATTCCGAAGACGGCGATGATGGCTCCTGTGTTTCCGAAGGCGCAGGAATCGTCGACATTGCTGGCTCCTGAGCTTCCGAAGCGGCTGAAGGCGTCGGCGGAAGAGGTATTCCCGGTGTATCTGAAGGGAGTGATTCTAAAGGTATCGGTTCTGAAGTTGGCGATGATGAAGACATCAAAGGTTCGGGCTTTATTTCCGAGAATTCTTTCAGCGGCTGCGTTTTAACAATTTGCTTCGATGGTGTTTTACGCGACTTGGATTTTTTTTGTGTTTTGGTTGCCTGTTTTTGAGTCTTGGGTTGATCGCCGTAAATCGGAGCAGGAGGCTGTGAACCGTAAAATTCAGCACAACCGGCAAGAAAAGAAGACAGTGCGCAAATTATGACTAACCGTTTAATCGTCATCGTTTATTAAAAAAGCTCTATATTGTCGGACTCATCTTCTTCTTGATGCGTATTTTTTATCGCCAGCGCTTCATCTACAGACTTACCTTCTACTATCGCATCGAACATCAGTTTTTCAGACTCCATCGTGTACCGGGAACGGATTTGACTCTGAAATTGCCGCCATTCCTCCGGGTTATAAAGACGATTCTGGCTTTCCACCAGTTCAGACAAGCCTTTTAGATTTAAGGTGACATGTTGCAAACATTGCTGCATCCGATCATAAAACTGGAAAGCAATAATGGAGGCCTGAATTTTGTCGGTTGTTTCCGCGCAGCAGGCTATGGCTTCATTCCTGATTTCACTTGAATCAAGGGCGAGCAGATGATCATTAATAGCCTGCATGTGCTCAACAATGGAGGTAAACGATTCTGTCAGCGTGTTGACCGACAAGTCGGATTCATTCATCATGTCTTCTACTTGAATAGCCGATAGGATGAGCATTTTTGAGGTTTCCCTTACCTGGGTCCAATCAAGATCAGGATTGTAAGAGTTTGAATTAGACATGCTTTAATACCAAGTACAAATAAAGGCTGATGAATCTTATGTATCACTATTTAAGAGTGGAGCACTCTGTGAACATTAGACATTTGATGAAATTATAGCAAGTATAATGCCCAGTTGCGTTATTTAAAAACAACTCAAAGTTATTCTAAGCAATGAGGACTGTGTTAGGTTTACCCATTTATCCTTTACAGCATTTTAAAATGCGCCTAGGTTTTAACTTGGCAGGCATTTACAATAGTGCTACTTTGTAAAAACTTTCTATCGTGATATGCCTAAAAAATCCCTCGTCATTTTAGCGGCCCTACTCATTCCTGCATTAACCGCTATTGCCGTATATTTTGTACCGACCCCGATACAAAAGGCCGGTATTACTCCGCCTGCGACCGTTTTTAACCGCTCGGAAGAAACCGTTGCGGTGGAAAAGCCCTGTTCCAATGAACATCCCGATTGGCGGCAGGCACAGGTTATCGACGGCGTAAAAATCGAGGCAGCCCCCTCCTGCGAACCGGACAATCCTTACGACATTGCCGTGGCCGTCAAAGGCGCCAACAACGTATCGATGCAGACCCTGATGCAGACGCATCTGGCCCAAGATGCATTGACCATGACCGACGACCTGGACAACGATGGCGATCCCGACATCATCCGCATCAAACTGGAAGTCGTGGAGTTAAATGGAGCAAGTCCCGATGGCGATTTTTTGATTAACACTTACGACATTGCTCCCGGCATCCAGCCGGGACTTTGGGTGTTCGCGCCCAAATCCAGCGGCATGGCGCTTAAAAATTTCAACTCAGCTGTAGCCAATCCGCTGCTACGTGCGCCATCGCCGGTAATTCGTGTCGAACAAGGCGACAAAGTTTACATCACGCTGGAAAACACCCATTATTTGCCGCACACCATTCATCTTCATGGCGTCGATCATTCCTGGGTGACCGCTGGCGGTGACGATAATGACGGCATGGAAGAACACCCGGTGTTCCCCGGCAAAAGCCACACCTATGAAATCCAGCCCCGGCATGCCGGATCGATGTTTTACCATTGCCACGTACAAACCGCCCAGCATTACATGATGGGCTTGAACGGCATGTTTATCGTCGAAGAAAACCGGCCTGATAACTGGGTGCAAACCTTTAATATCGGAGCAGGACAGGTTCGCCATCCTTCAGTTGCAGTACAAAAAAACTACAGCCAGGAATACGATTTGTATTATCAGTCCGTCGATAAAAAACTGGCGCAAATCATCCAGAATGCGAACGATCCAAGGCTGATCGCACACCGGATGAGCCGCGAGTACAACATGACTGAATCGTTTGAAAATTACTTCATGCTGAATGGACATTCCTTCCCCTACACGCTGAGGGATGCAGTGATCGCCGCCAATGAAAATGAAGACATAAAACTGCATGTTGCCAACGCCCAGCGCTCGTTGGTAGCGCTGCATATCCACGGGCATAAGGCCACCATCACCGCTTATGACGGCGTTGACCAACCGGCCGGATCGCAGATAACGCGGGATGTATTCGACATCGCCCCGGCGCAGCGGATTGATTTGCGTCTGCGCACTCAAAACAACGGATTGGACAGTTACGGCCCCGGCCTGTGGATGTTTCATGACCATGTACCGACCGGCACCACCACTGACGGCATGGAACCGGGTGGTAACATCGCAATCCTTGCCTACAAGCCGTTGCTTGACGAACAAGGCATGCCGAAAATGCATGACGCCCTGCTCGACCAGGTTTTCAACAAAGATTACTATGCCAAGAAACAAGCGGTCTGGGCTGAAGGCGAGTTTGCGCCGCTGCTGGGCGAACCCGGATTAATTGCACCCGACACCATCCGCATCATCGTGTTCGGCTTAGCGGCCGGTCTGGGCATAGGATTGGTTATTTTTGTGGTTCTGGCTTATAAACGGAGGCAAAAGCTATGAAATGCTTAGCGACACTCCTGATAATAATGAGCTTGCATTGCCACATAGTGTTTGCCGACGAAACCATGATGACGATGGATGACGGCATGATGATGGGCGAAAAAGGCATGATCATGAATGCCAATAGAGACAACCTGCCCAAAGACTGCGCGAAGATTTCCGGCGACGTCAACATCACCATCCATGCCGGGCAGAAATACGCGCTGAAATTCCCCGGCAAAATGTTCGCTTTCGACAACCAGGAATGGGATGTTGCGCCCTGCTCCCGGATTAACATTACCTTCATCAATGACGACCAGATCCGTCATCAGTTAATGATCCACGGCCTACCGGGCTACCTCTATCCGCAGGGGATGTTTCACCTGGAACTCTACGGTCAAGGCGAATTGAAGGCTTCGCTGATTGTGCCCAGCCAGAAAAAAACCTACCTTGTGCATTGCGAACTGGCGCAGCACATGGAAAAGGGTATGAAGGCGCAGTTAAAAGTCGATGGCGGCGATGCCGATTTGCCCAGCATCCCCGGCATCAGTAAGCCGGTCAAAGCCGATGTTTATCCGGTAGCGTGGAGCCAAGCAACTTGGGTCGTGATGATTTTTTGTGTATTGATAGGCTGCGTTATCCCGTTTTTTGTTATAAAAAATAAATGGGGGAAGTGATCTGAATATTTAGAGGGGAGTGCAGGCTTCGCCTGCTAACGCAAGCAGAGCTTGCACTCCAGCGGTCTCTTAACTTAATGTATTGATTGCCCCCGGCTACTTGAGAGGATTTCATGAAACAGTTATTGTTATTAATCGTAGCTTCCCTCACGCTGGCTATGGGTCAGAACGCAACGGCACGTGAGCAGGCCAAAAAATCCGCCCATAAAGAAGCCTTACAGTGCGCCGCCTTCAGCCCCTATGTCGGCAAACTCAACCCCGATTACGGCGCACAACCGTCCAAAGAGTTAATTAACCAGCTGCTGGACACATTAATCAAAGACACCCCTTTCCGCTGCATCATGACTTACGGGGTTATGAACGGCCTTGAATACACCTTCGCCGCCGCCGAAGCCCGGCACATCAAAATCATTGCAATCATCTGGCTGGACAATGACATCGCGGTCAATTCGCGCTCCATAACCGCTGGCATTGAAGCGGCAAAAGCCTATCCCAAAACCATCATAAAGCTAAGCTGCGGCTCCGAAGTCAGAACCCGCAACGACTATGCCTTCGATGGCGAAATCACCCGCTGCATCGACGCCTTGCGCAAAGCGGGCGTAGCCCAGCCAATCACCACAATAGATACTTGGTGGGAATGGTGTAATCGCGTTTCGCCCTGCCACATAACCAATTTCGGCGCGCAAGTCGATTGGATAGGCATCAATGTTTTCCCGTGGTGGGAAAACAAACATTCCGACGTTATTCCCTGCACCCCGGCAAACAAAGCGGCTGATTTTCACATTGCGAGGATTGAAGAGCTACGCCGGACTTATCCCGGTAAAGAAATAATCCTGACAGAGTTCGGCTGGCCGAACGGCCCCGAAGGCGGCATTGAAACCAATAAATTCACCCAGCAGCGTTGCGGCGTTGCGGGCAAGAAAAACCAAGCGCTGGTCGTTAAATCCACGTTTAAAAAACTGGCTGAAAAAGGCTGGGGCGGCGTAGTATTCGAAGCATTTTCAGAAGGCTGGAAACCCGGCGAAGAAGGCGATTTCGGTAATTTCTGGGGCATATGCAACGGAGAGCAGCCCTATACCTGCATGAAATTTTAGTAGCCTTTTGCTGACGATTTTTACCGAATATTAAAATCCGCTTATGCAATACAATCATCGCAGTTTATAATTTGCTGTTTTTGAAATTTGCAGTGCGTAAGAGGGTGGCGGTTTACTCGGCAATTGCCCCTGCATGCTTTTGATTATCGATTTTTTGAGACCCGTTTTTAAATGACTAAAGTTAAACTAGCGCTACTTATTTTAAATGCCGTATGGCTGCTTACCGTATCCGAGGTCAGTTACGCCCGCCATGCCGCCATCATTATCGACGCCGACAACGGCAACGTCTTGCATGAAGTAGAAGCGACTCAGTCATGGTATCCCGCCTCGCTGACCAAACTCATGACGCTGTACATGACCTTCGACGCGTTGAAAGCAGGCCAAATTCATCTGTACGACTCCATGACCGCCTCAAGCCATGCTTCACAGCAACCCAACAGCAAACTGGGCTTACGGCGCGGCGAGCATATAACCGTCGAAGACGCGATTTTGGCGATCATCACCCGTTCCGCAAACGATGCATCCGTGGTACTTGCCGAACACCTAGGCGACACCGAACAGAACTTTGCCGCCAATATGACCTCCAAAGCGCATTCATTGAGCATGTACAACTCGCATTTCATGAATGCGACCGGTTTGCCCAACAACTGGCAAGTATCCACCCCCCGGGACATGGCCGTTCTGGCCTGGAAAGCACAGCGCAATTTCCCCGAATATTACCACTACTTTGCAGCGCACAGCTTCAACTTCAAAGGCACAGAACTGCGCGGCATCAACAAATTTACCGCCAACTATCCGGGCGCTGAAGGCATGAAGACCGGGTTCACCTGCGGCTCTGGTTTCAACCTGATCGGCGCGGCGCATCAAAACGGAAAACACCTGATCGGCGTGGTCATGGGCGGCATAACCAGCAAAGAACGCTACCAGCTAATGATGCAAAAGATGGATACCGGTTTCGCCAGTCTAAACAGCGCCGGATCGGCAAAAAACATCAACACCATGGCAACCGGTTCTGCAGGCAGCCCACCCTACCAACTCGATTGCGGCAACCGAGGCGCAACGCGCTCCGTAGCAAGCTCAAATCGCAGTTACCGCAAAGTCAACAGAACAGCTTACAAGGTTCCGTCTAAAACAATCAGCCGGGTCAAAACCAGCATCAAGCCAGTTAACAAGAACAAAGCATTGGCTAAAAGTATTGCCCAGGCCAAGAGTCCTGCCAAGCCCGTAGCCAAAAGCAAAAACTTCCATAAAGCCAAAGCAGGCGTCAAGGCAAAAGTCGCACACAAGGCGGCAGTGCCCTTGGGTTAATTCCTCCAATAGATAGGCAAGCCCATCATTTGTAATTGGTGGATTTAGGCGTAGGCCGGAATAAGACCACCCAAGCGTAGCGCGTGGTGGCGTTTCCGGCGAATCCGGGTAGATTTTGCCGGAAACATCAGTTCTCGCTGTCGCTCGAACCGACTTATTCCGGCCTACAGGACTCCAGTGCCGCAGCAATGAAAATAAACCGATCTTTCATAGCGGAACGGCTTCTTGCAAAACCCGTTGCCGCAAATGCTTGTTCAATGCGCGTTCGCTGACTATATCGACCTTGCGACCCAATGCAGTCGATAGCGCATCAATCCAGGCCGACCTGATCCAATAGCGTTGTACCGGGCAAAAAATCGACCAATAAATCAATGTCGCTGTCTTCGCATTCTTCGCCGCGTACAACGGAACCAAACACGCGGATGTTGACTGCGTGGTAATGTTTGGCAATATCCAATATAGAGGCTTTTTGCTGCCGTAAGATTTCATATAATTCAGTCACGTTAATATCTCCTTGCTTATGTCGATTATACGTAGACCCGTAACTTCGTAGAGTTGTTGGGCAACAGCTTTTCGTTGCCCAACATTTTAGTATCCGATAGCGAAATTCCCATGGTCAAATCCGAAATCTGCACCATATTAAAACAAGTTCAAAGCGTGCCGGTTTCAATTACACCCCAAAAAGGTACGCGATGCGTACCCTACTTGGCTTAAGTTGGCGCATATGGGTTCCAAACCCCGTCCCTCTTGAGTTACGCGTCATTGCATCTCGCAGATGAAATCAAATGCCAACTTATATCTAGCTAGCGATACGCCCCGAATGGTGTTAGCGGATTCGCCAGGACTACACACCAATGCGACCAGTTTCTTATTCATATCAACAATAGGAGCTCCGCTGCAGCCCTTAAAATATTCATGACCAGGATGTTCTACCGGCAACTGAAAAATGTGGAACTCGCCGTCGGTATGCAGGTACCGTAAGCCCGGATAGACATTCTTTTCGGTTGCTATGGCCTGTGGCCCGTGCTGCTCAGGTTTGACCTCCCCAGAAAAGGCATAGATTTGACTATTGACAGGTAGGTCAGTAAGGTCGGTTTGAAAAATGTGGCAAGGGCGCTCGTCAAATATTCCGCGGGGAGTTCTGTGCTGATAGGTAGCACTCAAGTCAACAGGCACTTCCGTATAGCAGAAGTCAACTTCTCGCATTGTTGATTCCCCTTGAGTTAACTCGGCTACGTAATTGAAGCTGTTAGGTCGATAGAACGCAGTTCCTTTGCCCGGTGTGTAACCTAAATCAACAGTCCAGTTTTTAGATTGCATTTTGACCGCGTGTTGGACCGAAAGCAGAAAACGTCTTTCACGATAATCAATCAGACAGGCTGAAGCGAATCCGATTGGAATATCTGATTCATCAAGCTGGCGCAAAGGAATGCTTGTCACGAGCATCCATTTTAGCCATTCCATAGTTTTCTCACTAACGCTCACCCTTGACGCCTAACACGACAGTATCAACACCCAAAACCTCACTCCCCCACCAACAACGCCAAATATTCCTCTTCACTGATAACCCGAACCCCCTTTTCCGTGGCAGCGGCGATTTTTGCCGCACCCACGTCGGAACCCGTAACCAGAAAATCGGTCTTCCCGGTGACCGAGCTGCCCACTTTTGCGCCCAAGCGTTTGGCTTCCTTGCTCATGTCGTCACGCTTGCCGTGGATCATGGTGCCGGTGAAGACGATAGTCTTGCCGGAAATCGGGCTGATGTTTTGCTGCTGCTCGGCGATTAACGGCGTTGAAATTAAATTAAAACCCAGATCGTAAATTTGCATGAAATCGGCTTTGATTTTTGCCAGACAGTCAACCACGGCGGCGCTGGTTTTCTCAGCGAAGCCTTCGATATTAATCACGTCTTCAACGGTCAGATTGAAAATATCCAGCAGATGATGATGTTGCAGCAAGCGTTCGCAATTGCCCAGCCCCATTCTATGGATGCCGAATGCGCCCAGAAAGCGCCAGTCTTCTATGGCTTCGGTACGGCTGCGTTGCAGTTGATCCAGCAGATTTTGCGCGGTTTTATCGCCAAAGCTCATTGCTTGCAATTGCTGCATGTCCAATTGATAAACGGCATAAACCGAATCGATGCCGCTAGCATGGAGTTTTTCTACGGTTTTCCCTCCGAAGCCGTCAACATTTGCCAGGGTTCTGAAAAAATGCTCGATGGTATTTTCAATTTGCGCCGGGCATTTTGTGGTGTTCAGACAATAGAGATAATCGCTGTCCCAAACCAGTTCGCTGCCGCAACTGGGGCAATGCTCAGGGATTTGCGGCGTTGCCGGGGTAATGACCCGCTCGATTTTGGGTATCACCAAGCCCGAGCGCGTTAATTCGATCAACGTACCCTCACCGATCCCCAGTTCTTTGACCATGCCATAATGATGCGCCGTCGCCCTGGAAATCAGCGCACCGCTCAATTTAGTCGGCGTCAACTCGGCAACCGGGTTAACCCGGCCTGATCGGGAGGTTTGCGGGGTGACTTTCAGCACGATCACTTCGGCGGTTTCGACATTGCTTTTATAGGCTATCTGCCAGCGATGGTGATGCCGCGTTGCACCCAGGTACTGTTTCAACTGGTCATTACCGACCAGCTCAAAAACGACGCCATCCACATCGTAATCGACCAATGAGTACACTTTTTCGATGACGTGGTCGAAATCGGCCAACACTTCGGCGGCTGTGCCTTGCCAAGCGGGCAACTGGGAGAATGGAAAAAATACCGCCGCATGGTTTTGTATGGCTTCCAAAGCATGCTGTTCCAGGTCTTTTTCTTTGATGATGCTGGCCTGGAAGTTCCGGGAATTTTCAAAATACTCGGCCAGATGGCTGTTGAAATA
Source organism: Candidatus Methylobacter oryzae (assembly GCA_945861405.1). Classification (GTDB taxonomy): domain Bacteria; phylum Pseudomonadota; class Gammaproteobacteria; order Methylococcales; family Methylomonadaceae; genus Methylobacter_A; species Methylobacter_A oryzae_A. The sequence continues at coordinate 34,422 of CAMAUL010000022.1, forward strand.
AGTCTGGCTGACTACGATTTCACCTGCGCCCTGCCCTCGTTCGCCGTTGCCGCCGACTTTCAAGCCACGTTCGAAAACCCGGCTAATGTCGGTGCCTTTGCGGCCGTCGCCGCGCGTGTACAGCATCTTTCCGTCATCGTAAGCCGCATAACCATCCAGTTTGGGCGTGGCACGGATCATCAGCGTAGGAACATCGACGTTACAGTCTTCGGCGGCTTTTTCCAGCCGGGCCAGCCATTTTTCGATGCCGCTTTGGCTATAGGTTTTTTCGGTCGAAAGCATCGGCTCAGGCAACGCGACGGTCTTGCCGACAAAACCGACTTCCGGTTCGACGGTTTCTAAATACGGATGGTGCGGGTGGCGTTTTTGCAGTTCTGCCAGGAAAACGAAGTCATAATCCGCATCGGAAATAAGCGGCTCACCGCCGCGATACAGCGCGTTGCAGACTTGCAAAAACTCAAGCAGCTGCTCGTCGGTCAGCTCTTTTGGATTGGCCTGTGTTGCGATTTGATCAATCAGCTCAGGGGATAATTCAACATCGGCTTGTTTTAAAAGCTCTAACTGGGTATGGCTGAGGGATGGCATTTAAATAACCTGAACAGGTGAATGTCGGTTTCGCAGTTTTAGGTCGGGGTAGCTCGACAACCGGGACTGTCGTATTATGCTAGTTCCCAAGCTACAGCTTGGGAATTCAGTACCGGAAGCTCTAGCTTCCCAAACTGGGATCTCATCGTTATACACAATTATTTTAAAGCACGTCATCCCGGCAGGGATTGCCGAGATCCACGACTGCACGGATGCAGGAGGTAGAGCAACGCATGGAGCAGTTGCCGAGAAGCCATGGAGGGCAATACCGGAACAAACAACAAGTACAACCTCTGTTAAATCAGGCGTTCACATCCCTGTGCTCTGGATTCCGGCAATCCCTGCCGGAATGACGGTATACCGCAAACATCTGCGTAAACGATGAGGAGCTGGAGCTTGGGAACGACCAGCACCCATTTAGATGTCGTGTTTTATAGCCATCTCGGTGTTAAACACGTCTTATAAAGCTTCTGAATACAATTTTTAAAATCACAAACTCTGCCGAATAGCCTGGATAGCCTTGTGCGCATACCTTAAAGCATTCAATGGTACGCATAGCGCACCCTACAAAGTCGTGGATTAGCTGAAAATCTTAAATAAAATGGAAACAGACATAGCCAAATTAAAACCAATCATCCATTTTACCAGTGTAAACTCGCCTTGGATTTTTTCAAACCGCGTATCAATCTTTAATTCCAATTCTTTGATGTCGTGCTTTGTGGCCACCTCGGTGTTAAGCACTTCTTTTAAAGCTTCCGATTGCGCTCTGGCTTGATTCTCTGGGACACCTCCATTTTTCAAGGCTTCCACGTATTTCAAGGTGTCGAAAGTAACAGTACTCATCATTTTTCCCTTTCATCAATAGAATAGGAATGCCAAAAGTAGGCTATTAAAATCACAAGCTCTGCCGAATGGCCTGAATAGTCGCATTGGTCAGCGGCTGTCTTCTGTGATCTAGTATCACGCCGTCCAATTTTTCGGCTATCAGGTGGATGGTTTCTATATAGTCATCGAAAACGCCCTGTGCATTATCCAATGCTTCGGGCTGCATGAAAAACACGAGGCCGGGGCAGTAAAAATTTTCTAAATCCTTATCAGGAAAAGTACCCGGCTCTACAATACAGGCCACGCCAAAATCAACCAGCCGGTTAGGATCCAGCCGTTCGAATATTTTCAAGCTACCGTATTCAAGCCCGACCATTTTAAAGGCGTCAACCAAATCGGCACCGTTAAAATCTTCATCCGCCTTGGTAATAATGCTGAACTGAATAATCTCCGGTGCGGCTGCGCGTGGCGGCGGCTCTACTTCGTCGTCTTCTTCTTCATCCTCATAGTAGGGTTCGTCATCGTCTTCATCATAATATCGAGCCGATTTGTCAGGGGCATGGTGATGAGCATCGACATTGCTTTTGACCCCTAGCGGGATAATATCGAAGTCGTCTCTGGGATCGATCTCCTCAGCTTCATCGTCATAGTCGCCCTCATCATCGTAAAACTCCATGTCTTCACGGGATCTTTTGTCTTTTATATAAGCCCAAGCCAACATGGCGACGACCACAACCACGCCGGTTACAATAATTACAATTCTTAAGATTTCTTTATCCATTATATTTCCGCCAGACTCACTGCTTCTTCAATATCAACTGCGACCATCCGGGACACGCCCGGCTCTTTCATAGTAACACCTGCCAGCTGTTTTGCAATTTCCATCGTCACTTTGTTGTGGGAAATATACAAAAACTGCACCGATTCCGACATCTCTTCGACCATTTTCGAAAACCGCCCGACATTGGCATCATCCAACGGCGCATCGACCTCATCCAGCAAACAAAATGGCGCGGGATTGAGTTCGAATATCGAAAACACCAAGGCGACCGCCGTTAATGCCTTCTCTCCACCGGACAACAAATGTATCGAGCTGTTCTTCTTTCCGGGCGGTCTGGCAATAATATTTACGCCCGCTTCCAGCTCGTCTTGCTCGGTCAATTCCAAATAAGCGTGACCGCCACCGAACAGCTTGGGGAACTTTTCCTGCAAGCCGGAGTTTATTTTATCGAATGTTTCCTTAAATCGCAGCCGACTTTCTTTGTCGATCTGGCTGATCGCCTGATCCAGGGTCTGCAAGGCCTCGATCAAATCGGCATGCTGCTCGTCAAGGAACTCCATCCGCTCCGACTGCGCTTTGAATTCTTCAATCGCGGTCAGGTTAATGGTACCTAATCTTTCGATTTGAGCCAACAAGTCATCGACGGTTTTTTTCCAGCTGTGTTCTTCCGCCTGTTCCGGCAAGCTTTGCAACACCGTCTCGACATCCGCATCGATTTCGTTAAGCTGCTCGTTGACGGTTTGCTGGCGCACCTTGCTTTCCTGCAATTCAAAACGGATGGTATCCAGCGCTTCCTTTTGCTTTTCCAATGCGCGTTGCACCCGGATATGTTCTTCGGACAGTTTTGTTATTTCCGCCTCAAGGTCTTCCTGTAACAAGCGCTGTTGTTTCAACTGAGCTTCCAACTGCTCCTTATCGACAACCAGCTGCTCCAACTGCTTTTTTTCGTCATCCATCGGGGTCAGCGTTTGGTGCAGGCTAAGCTCCAAATCGGCGATGCGTTCAAGCGACTGCTGATGCTGTAATTGCAACCGTTCCAACTGCTTGCCGGTCAAGATTTCAGATGACCGCAACGATTCAATCTGCGATTTGATGCTGAAAACCTGCTGCCTTGCTTCATTGGCGGATTGATCGGCTCGCTGTTGCTGCGATTGCAAATCCTGATTCAACGCTTCCAGACTCTGCTTTTTTTGCTCCTGCTCGGTCATGACCTGTTCGGCCTGCTCCAGCAACAGCTGGGATTCGGCCATAGTCTCGGCGTTTTCGGCGGTCTCGCGGCTGATCTCTTCAATATCGTTGCAGACCTGTTCCAGGCGGCGCTGCTGATGTTCCAGCCGGGCCGAATGCGCGCTGAACTCGGCGCTTTTTACCGACAGCTCTGCACCCAGGCTGTTGTCCTGCTGCTGGATCGATTCGCGCTGGACTTCCGCGTCTTTCAATCCGGTTTCTGCGCTTTCCAGCTGGTCTTCAAACGCTTCGATTTCGCTGTGTAGGTCTTCCTGCCGCTGCTTTAACAGGCGTAATTCCTTCTCGCGCTGCAATACGCCGGTTTTGCTGTCTTTGGCTCGGATGATTTTGATCCAGCCCGAGCCGAACCAAGTGCCGTCTGGGGTAATAACCGATTCATGCGGTTTCAGTTGTGAAGATAAAGTTCTCGCGGCTTCGGTATCATCGGCGCAGTAAACCCCGGCCAACAGGTTACTCAAATCCCAGGGCGCTTTTACTTTATCCAAGAGGTTTGTGGGGGCGACTTCAGTCGCCCAGCGGGCAGAATCGGCGACTGAAGTCGCCCCCACAGATTTGGTCTCAACCAGCGTTAACGATTCATCGGTCAAACGCTGCAAACCCGGAATAACCTGGTCGGCGCTCTCGATGCAAATAGCCTCAAGGTAACTGCCCAACACCGTTTCAACCGCCGTATCCCAGCCTGATTGAACGTCCAAGAATTCGGCAAGCCGCCTATTTTCAACCAAATCCACCGACTCCAACCATGTACCGAGATGCTTGTTGTCCTTACCCATCGCATGTTGCTGCAACAATTCCAGCGAGGTGATTTTGCCTTTAACGCTTTGCATTTCCGTGCGACGCGAGTGCAGCTCATCATGGTACTGCTTGACCTGCTGCCGTTGCTCGCGTATCTGCTGATGCAGGCTTTCAAGGTTATTTTGCAAATCTTCACGCTGCGTCTCGATGGCTTCAATGCCCGCATCCAGCGCTTCAATCTCGCTTTGCAAATCATTGGCCGAAAGCTCGCTGCGCTCACCATGCAATTTATCCAAGCGGATTTGCAACTGGCGGTTCTGGTTTTCCAGCTGCACGGTTTTGACTCGTTGCACTTCGGACTGTTCCTTGTAGCTTGAGCTAGTCGTCCGGTACGCTTCCCACTTCTCCTGCCAGGAGTTTTTCTGCTGCTGCACTTCCTGCTGGTTGTGCAAAACATCTTCCTGCCTTTCCTCGGCGACAATCAACGATTCTTCGGCTTCAACCAAGGACTGTTTGATTTCTTCCAGCTGCTGCACATCGGCTTCGAGTTCTTTTAGCGACTCGGCGGCCTGCTCACGCAAACGGTTAATTTCAACGGCGGTTTGTTCGCGACTAAGCTCGCTATGCTTGATGGTCTGCTCAAGACCGCTGACTTCGGCGACAATCTGGTAATAATCGCCCTGCGAACTGTTGGTTTGTTGTTGTTGGGTTTTATACTCGGCGCGTTTCGCTTCGATGCTGTTGTCGATGTCGCGCAGCTCTACAAACAAGCGGTTATGTTCATGAGCCACTGCCTGCAATTTTTCATCCAATTGCTTGGCGGCCTGATGATAGGTATTCCAGCGCATCGCCAGCAGTTCTAACTTGAATTGGCGTTCCTGTTTTTTAAGCTCGGTATATTTTTCGGCTTTTTCGGCTTGCTTTTGCAGATGCTTGATTTGCTTTTCAACTTCGTCGCGCAAATCGTCGAGCCGTTCCAGATTTTCACGGGTGTGTTTCATCCGGGTTTCGGTTTCGCTACGGCGCTCCTTGTATTTGGAAACGCCCGCCGCTTCCTCGATATGAATCCGCAAATCCTCGGGTTTGGCTTCGACCATCCTGGATATGGTGCCCTGCTCGATGATCGCATAGCTACGCGAACCCAGGCCGGTGCCCAAAAAGATGTCGGTGATGTCTTTCCTGCGGCAACGCGAACCGTTCAGCATAAACACGGAAGTGCCGTCACGGCTGACCTGACGCTTGATCGCAATAGTGTCGTATTGGGAATATTCGCCGCCCAGCTTGCCTTCGCTGTTATTGAAGACCAGCTCGACCGAAGCCGTACTGACCGGTTTGCGTCCCGATGAGCCGTTAAAAATCACGTCGGCCATACTGCCGCCGCGCAAATGCTTGGCGGAGCTCTCACCCATCACCCAGCGTACTGCGTCGATAATGTTGGATTTGCCGCAGCCGTTAGGCCCGACGATGGCGGTCAGGTTACCGCTGATCGGTATGACCGTTGTATCAACAAAAGATTTGAAACCCGAAAGCTTGATTTTTTCCAGTTTCATAGTACTGGTATGAATATCCCGACAGTTGAATTAAAATGGCTAAGCAGTTGGAAATTGGAACACGGATGACGCAGATTTGGACGGATTTACACGGATTTGTTTCCGTTTTAAATCAGTGTTTATCAGCCAGGTCAGTGTTCTTATTAAATCCACATCTGCCGAACAGTCGCCTATTATTAACGATAATTAGCTGAGATTCGACCTTTTTATACACCTCTCTTTTTTTAATGCCAAAAATGACAACACAACCTAGCAAAGACCTGGAAACTTTCGACAACCCTAACCCAAGTCGCGACTACACCATCCGCATCGACGTACCTGAGTTCACCTGCCTGTGTCCAAAAACAGGCCAGCCGGATTTTGCTACCATCCAGATCGAATATGTACCCGGCGCACTGTGCGTCGAACTCAAAGCGCTTAAACTCTACATGTGGGCGTTTCGGGATCAAGGCGCATTTCATGAGGCCGTTACCAACGAAATCCTTGATGACCTCGTTAAAGCCGTAGAGCCAAACTTCATGCGTATCCGCGCCGAGTTTAACGTGCGCGGCGGCATTTACACCACCGTCGTTGTGGAACACAGAAACCCGAAATGGCAAGCGCCGGAATTGGTTACGCTGCCTTAAGGCGTTTAATAATGAATCCACCAAAAAGCATCGTCCACGAAAAACACAAACAACACGAACATATTGTGTTTTTCGTGCCTTTCGTGTTTTTCGTGGACAAAATGATTTTTCTAAGTTGAATCATCATGGCTAAGACCTATCACACCTCGGACATTGCGGTCGCGTTAAAATACGACGGCAAAAATGCGCCCAAGGTTACCGCATCCGGCACGGGTCTTACCGCAGAGCAAATCTTAGCAATCGCCGAAGCACACGGAATACCGCTGCAAACCGAGCCGGAACTGGCAAGGATACTGGCGCAAATCCCGTTAGGCGATGAAATCCCCAATGAACTCTATGTTGCCGTCGCAGAAATTATCGCCTTCGCGTATTTCTTAAGCGGCAAAACACCCGACAATTACACACCATGAACTTTAAAGAAGCCCTGACCACCCTGCCCCAATATGTGCTGCCCCATCATGCCCTGTCAGCCATGATGAGCAAACTGACTCACTGCGAAAACAAAGCCTGGAAAAACCTGTTTATCAAACAGATCATCAGGCATTACGGCGTCAACATGGATGAAGCACTGGAGCCGGACATCAATGCCTACCTTAGCTTTAACAAGTTTTTCACCCGCGAACTAAAACCCGGCGTTAGATCGCTCAGCGAGGAAAGAGACGCAATCGCCTGCCCTGCCGACGGCGCAGTCAGCCAAGCAGGAGACATTAGCAACGGCCAAATCTTCCAGGCCAAAGGCAAAAGCTTTACCGCAACCGACTTGCTAGGCGGCGATGCAGAACGCGCCGAACCGTTTAATAATGGCATATTTACCACCATTTACCTGGCCCCCAAAGACTATCACCGCCTGCACATGCCGTTGACCGGCACCTTAAGGGAAATGGTGCATATACCCGGCCGCTTGTTCAGCGTCAATGCGTCCACCGTCAATTCCGTTCCCGGATTATTTGCCAGAAACGAGCGCGTCGCGGCCATATTCGACACGGATTCAGGCCCGATGGCCTTGGTATTGGTCGGCGCGATCTTCGTGTCCAGCGTAGAAACCGTCTGGCATGGCGTGGTCACGCCGCCGAGCATTAGTTCAGTGCAAAATTGGCAGTATGGAGATGATGCTCCTACTTTGAAAATCGGCGAGGAAATGGGGCGGTTTAATATGGGGTCTACGATTATTGTTTTGTTTGGCAAGGATAAGGCTCAGTGGGATTCCGAGTTTAAAGCGGGGAAGACGGTTAAGTTGGGGGAGTTGATTGGTCGGGTTGTTGGTTAATCCCGTATGCCGAAATAAGCCGGTTTGAGCAGCAGCGATAACTGGCCTTACCGGCTGTGCCCCCGTTTTTTTGTCCTTGCAACGAAGCCACACAACTCATGTGTCTGTCTTTTTAATTGCCGCTAAGAAACTCAATTAAAGCCTTTTGTTTGCGTTCAGACAGATTTTTAAACAATTTCAATAACAGGATTTCCCGTGGTGTTGGCAGATTATATTCGGAAGTTGGTTCTTTTATTCTGCCTCCCCACACTATTTCACCGCGCCCTGTTGCCAGCCATTCGAAACTGACGCCGGTAATTTCTGCAATTTTAATAAGATTTCCAGTAGAAGGCTCTTTACGAAGAGTAGGTGATTCCCATTGATTGGCAGAAGAGCGCTTAACGCCTACCAGAATGGCTAATGAGGATTGTGTCAGTCCTGAATGTTCCCTGGCCTGTTTAATGCGAAGATAAATGTCTGTTGCTTCCATGCAAAAAAGTTTACTGGCAGATTACCTCGCGGTCTACGACACTATTGGTTGATTTTTTTTGTATGCTGAAAGCGGTCTACTTGAAAGCTTGTCTGTGAATCTGTAGGCGTCATTTTTCACAGCGCCCCTTGTCATTGTTTTCTCTTCAAACATCGTAAATTCGTGGCTATAGAAACATCCAAACCCCAGAATGCAATGTTTACTATCAACTTACTTTTGCATGGAGACCACCTTGAGTTGACTATTTTTGTTTGCTTATAGTAAACTTGTAGCGTGGAGTGATTCGTATCCACTGCCGATCTGTGCCGACTTTTTAGTCTTTTTTATCCTGACAACTAGCAAAAAATATAGCTGGGCGATGAAAAACAAGAAGCACTTTTTGCCCGCCAAAATGACACAAACCAAGAGATTACGAAGTGAGCCGATTTAAAGATAAGGTTTCTTGCCGGTGCGAAGTCGGTCATTGTTTTCTGGAGAAAGACGCCGCCTGGTGCAGGCAAAACTTTGCGAAGTTTGAAAACGGTTTTTGGCTAAATGTTGACCTGCTTAATAAGCTGGATGTCGAGCGTCTTCGGCAAAAAGGCGAATGGATGGATAGCCTGGGTGTGATAGGCACCCGTCAGGTTTGTTGCCGCCGCCAGATTGATTGAACAGCGTATGCTAGCCGTAGGCCGGAATAAGCCGGTTCGAGCGACAGCGAAAACTGACGTTTCCGGCAAACACTAACCCTCTTTACCAAAGGGGGGAACAAGATGTTTATTGATAATCTTATTTCATGCGCGTTCCTTAGCTCCACGTTATGCAAAAAGGAAAAGGAAGTGAATATATTAATTGCTGAAGATAACCAAATCATTCAAATGCTTCTTAGTGAGCTAATGAGTAATTGGGGTTATGACTTCGATATGGCATCAAATGGCATAGAGGTTGTTGAATTCGCACAGAAAAATAACGGCAAATATGATTTTTGCTTGATGGATGTTGAAATGCCAAAAATGAACGGAATTGAGGCAACAAAGATCATCAGAAAAACCACAAATTATTTTCCGATCATGGCGCACACGGCCAACAATGATTACAAAAAAGCATGCTTTGAAGCGGGGATGGATGATTTTGCACTAAAACCATACCTTCCCGATGATTTATTCACTAAAATCAATGAACTATCAGCCTGTAGGCCGGAATAAGCCGGTTCGAGCGACAGCCCAGTAGATACTCTGTTCAAAGTCAAACTTATTTCGTTGATTTTGGCTAGTTCCCAAGCTCCAAGGGGTGCGATTCAAACTGATGTGAAATCCTGATTTCGCTAGTTCCCAAGCTGGATCTCTCGTCGTTATACACAACTCTGTCCAAGAGTCGTCATACCGGCATGGATGCCGGTATCCAGCGCCATGGACGGTAACTTTCGAGCCTCGCCA
>CAMAUL010000023.1 GCA_945861405.1 Candidatus Methylobacter oryzae
ATACACAAGTGCCTTCGGGACACCGTCATTCTGGCAGGGATGCCGGAATCCAGTCACATGGATGTGAAGCTATCGACTGGCACTTCGCTTCGATCAAACTCTTGCTTAGCTGTCAAGTTACCGTCCATGGCGCTGGATTCGGCAATTGCTCCTGCATTGCTCTACCTCCTGCATCCATGCAGTCGACCGGCATCCATGCCGGTATGACGACTCTTGGACAGGGTTGTGTATCGACGAGAGCTCCAGTTTGTGAGCTTGGGAACTAGCGAAATCAGAATTTCACATCAGTTTGAATTGCACCCCCTACCACCATCATTTTTCAGGCTAAAATAAAACATCTGCTAAAATGGGGCAAGGAGGAAACTTAATGCTGAAAAATTTTTTACGTTGGCTGCTGACCTTGATTTATAAGGTTGAAATCAGGGGACTGGACAATTACAAGAAGGCCGGGAAACGCGTCCTGATCATATCCAATCACACTTCTTTTCTGGACCCGTTGTTGCTGGGTGTGTTTTTACCCGATGACATTACTTTTGCGATCAATACCCAGATTTCCCAGCGCTGGTGGTTAAGACCTTTTCTTAGCTTATCCCGCGTATTCCCGATGGATCCGACCCATCCAATTTCGCTGAAGGATTTGATTCATCATCTGCAACAAGATACCCGCACGGTTATTTTCCCGGAAGGGCGCATTACCGTGACCGGCTCGTTGATGAAGATTTATGACGGCACCGGCATGGTCGCCGACAAGTCCGAAGCGGCTATTTTGCCTGTTCGCATTCACGGCGCTGAATATACGCATTTTTCCAGGCTGCGCAATATCGTGCGCTTGCGCTTATTCCCCAAAATCACCATTCAGATTTTGCCGCATACCTACGTTAATCCGCCTCCCGAGTTAAGGGGCAGAAACCGCCGCAAATACAGCGGACACATTTTGTCGGACATTATGACCGAAATGATGTTTGCGACCAGCCATTACCGGCAAACCATTTTTGCCAGCTTGCTTGAGGCGCGCAAAATACACGGAGGCAAGCATGTTGTTGCCAGAGATTTGGAGCGCATTCCGTTATCTTATGACAACGTGATTACCCGTACCATTGTGATCGGCAACGTCTTAAAGGGGATCACGGACGCAGGGGAACATGTCGGGGTTTTTCTGCCCAATTCGACCAAAACCCTGGCGGTTATTCTGGGCTTGCAGCTTTATGGCCGGGTACCAGCTATGTTGAATTATTCAACCGGTTCGACCGGTATGGTTTCCGCTTGCAATACGGCACTAGTTAAAATTGTTTTGACGTCCCGCCGCTTTATCGAACTGGGCAACTTTAGCGCAGAAGCCGAGCATCTGGGTGAACAGGTCAAGCTTATTTATCTGGAAGACTTGGCCGAACGCCTGTCGGCATGGGACAAATTCCAGGCTCTGGTGCAGTGCAAAACCGCCAATATCTGGTACAAACACACCCAGTACAGCCCTGATAGTCCGGCGGTGGTTCTGTTTACTTCCGGCTCCGAGGGCACACCCAAAGGCGTGGTGCTGTCTCATTCCAACATTCTGTCCAACCTTAAGCAATTGGAAGCCCGGATCAATTTTAATGCGCGGGATGTGGTGCTGAACTTTCTGCCGATGTTTCATTCCTTCGGCTTCACCGTCGGCACCATGCTGCCGATACTGAACGGCGTGAATACTTTCTTTTACCCGACCCCTTTGCATTTTGCGGTCATTCCTGAAATTGCTTATGAAACCAGCGCCACCATCATGTTCGGCACCAATACTTTTTTAGCCGGCTATGCCAAAAAAGCCCACGCCTATGATTTTTTCAATATGCGCTACGTGATTGCCGGTGCGGAAAAGTTGCAGGAAAGCACCCGTCAGGTTTGGGCGGATAAGTTCGGCATCCGCATACTGGAAGGCTACGGCGCGACTGAAACCACGCCGATCACCTCGGTCAATACGCCGATGGATTTTAAGGCCGGTACCGTGGGCCGGTTTATGCCGTCGATGGACTACAAGCTGGAACCGGTCGAAGGCATTGAAGATGCAGGCAGGCTTCATCTAAAAGGGCCCAATATCATGGTGGGTTATCTGCTGGCCGACAACCCCGGCAAACTGGTTCCGCCCAAATCGATCTACGGCGATGGCTGGTACGACACCGGCGATATTGTGCATGTCGATAATGAAGGCTTCCTCAGCATACGCGGCCGCAGCAAGCGGTTTGCCAAAGTCAGCGGCGAAATGGTTTCGTTGACCGCCGTAGAACAGATGGCGACCAATGCCTGGCCGGATGCGCACCATGCTGCAATCAGTCTGCCGGATGCGAAAAAAGGCGAACAGGTTATTTTGCTTACCACCCAGAAGAATGCGACTGTAAATGACTTGGCGGAAGCATCGAAAGGCGTGGCATCTATCCTGCTGCCGAAGAAGATTTTGGTTGTTGATGCGATTCCGGTGATGGCGACCGGTAAGACCAATTACATAGCGGTTACTGAGCTGGCGGCTGGAAAAGTCACTTAAAGAAAATGGAACACGGATGACGCGGATTAGACGGATAAACACTGATTATAAATGCATAACTAAACATTGCTTCGGCCTTTAAAAATCCGTTTAAATCCGTCTTATCCGCGTCATCCGTGTTCTATATTTTAACCCGGCATCTGCTGAGCATTTACCAGTCCCAAATATCGCATGAACAAACAAATCTACCCGTTACTGATCGCCCAGTTCTTGTCCGCATTTGCCGATAACGCCATTTTGTTCACTGTAATTGCTATGGTGATGCAGTCTACGCAGCTGGCAAGCTGGTACGTCCCGGCCTTGCAAAGTGTGTTTTTGGTTGCCTTTGTGCTGCTTGCCCCGTGGGTGGGCGGATTTGCCGACAACCACCCCAAAGCCAGGGTGTTGATTATCGGCAACCTGATTAAAGCGGCGGGCGCTGGATTATTATTGACCAACGTGGAACCGCTGATTGCTTATTGCGTGGTCGGCCTGGGCGCGGCCATTTACAGCCCAGCAAAATACGGCATCCTGCCTGAACTGGCGGGGCATCAATTTCTGGTTAAAGCGAACAGCTGGATTGAAGGCTCGACCATTCTGGCTATTTTACTGGGCATGATGGTAGGCGCAAAGGTGGCGGATTACTCGATACCCTGGGCGTTGACCGGAACTATCGTCATCTTTATGGCCTCGGCCTTGATGACCATGGCGCTGCCCGTCCGCGTGTTGGCTCATGAGACCACGTCCGGTTCAAAAATCATCGTTTTCTGGCGGCAAATAGGGGCTTTTTTTACCACGCCGCGTTCACGCTTCGCCATTCTGGGTGGCTCCTTGTTCTGGGCCGCTGCGGCAACCTTAAGAGTGATTATCGTGGTTTGGGCGCCGTTGGTGTTGTTATCCAAAAACGCTACTGAAATTGCGGAACTGACCTTGTTTCTCGCCGTCGGCATTATCGCCGGATCGGCCTTGGTGCCTCGGATGATACCCCTGGAGCATTTGCGCCGCGCCAGAATTCCGGCCTATTTAATGGCTGTTTTCATCATTGTGCTGAGTCTGGCAGACAGCATTTGGCCCGCCCGTTTTACGCTGTTTTTCATCGGCATGATGGGCGGCATGTTTATCGTCCCCGTCAATGCCGCATTGCAGGAGCTGGGGCAACAGAGCATCGGCAGCGGCAGTGCGGTGGCTTTGCAAGGTTTTTTTCAAAACCTTGCTATGCTGTTGGCAGTTGGCAGCTATACTTTTGCCGCAGCGCATCAAATAAATCCGGTACATGCCATGCTTGTGCTGGGCTTGTTGGTTTTTGGCGCCACTTTTCTGGTATCGTTGCATTTGCCTGAGAATCAAGAAAAAAGAACAATTAACGACTAGAAGTACGCTTTGAACTACAATAATATAAGGAGCTGCATAATGAAACTGTTTGAACTTGGAAAAATCACTATGACCCCATCGGCTATTTCGATTATAGCCAAGTTTAAGGTACCCATTGGCGACTTGTTGGACAGGCATGAAAGAGGCGATTACGGGGAAGTGTCAGAGAAGGATTGGCATGAAAACACACTTGCATTACTGCCTGATACGGTGGAAAGGGTCATGTCGGTTTATAACATTGAAACCGAAAAGCTATGGGTTATCACCGACCCGGACAGAAAGGTAACTACGCTGTTAACTGAGGAAGATTTTTAACAAAAATAGTTAACGCAGAGTTATGCAAAGAAATACTAAGAATACTTTGCATAACTCTGCTGTTATGCAGTTTCAAATATAGAGTACACAACTGAATGTTTGCATGGCTTAATGATTTACTGGCCAGCACCGGCAATTTTATGCCTCACGGTGCTTGTTATCTCTGGCTGCCGTCAATTTTGTGGCTGCATGTTATTAGCGACACGGTCATTGTGCTCGCTTATTATTCCATTCCTTTTGCGCTGTGGTATTTCGTTCATAAACGCACCGATCTAGCCTATCGCTGGGTGTTTGTGCTGTTCGGCGTTTTTATTCTTTTATGCGGCACTACTCATTTAATGAGTATCTGGACAATTTGGCATCCCGATTACTGGCTGGATGGCATGGTAAAATTTGCCACGGCACTCGTTTCGATAGTCACTGCCTTGCTGATTTGGCCGTTGATTCCAAAACTGTTACGACTGCCCAGCCCCCAAGCGCTACAAACCAGCGAAACCTATTTGCGTACTATCTTCGATGCCATACCGGACGCCATGCTGGTTAGTGATGAACAAGGCATTATTACCATGGCCAATCAGCAGGCCGGGTGTTTGCTGGGTTACCCGATTAACGAACTGCTTGGGCTATCGATTGAAGCCTTGATGCCGGAGCGTTTTCGCGCGGCGCATCCGGCACAGCGGGCACAATTTGCCGCTTCGGCAGCCTCCCGGCTGATGGGAGCGGATTTGGCGGTAAAGGCGTTACGAAAGGACGGCAGTGAATTCGATGTGGAAATCAGCTTGAGTCCGATTCAAACAAATCAAGGCTTGTTTTTCGCCAGCGCGTTGCGGGACATCACCGAACGGAAACAGGCCGAGGCTACGCTACAGGCCAGTGAAACTCGTTTTCGCCGGATGGCCGACAGCTCCCCGATAATGATCTGGATTACCGATGCCGAAGGGGAGCCTACTTTTGTCAATCAATCCTGGCTTGATTTCACCGGTCTTGATCCGGCACAGACTATGACCCATGAGGACTGGATCAGCACTATTCATCCCGATGACAGAAAAACCGGCTTCGCGGCGTATTACCAAAATACTGAAGTTCAGCTAGCCATTACCACAGAATATCGCCTGCGAAGTGCGAACGGTGATTGGCGCTGGATTTTAGATAAAGGCACACCGCTTTATGATGAAAGCGGTGTGTTTACCGGTTACATCGGTTCGGCCGTCGATATTACCGAACGTAAGCAAGCACAGCAAATGTTGCAGGATAAAGAGCGGATGTTGTCCGAATCGCAGCGGATCGCCCATATTGGCAGTTGGTCTGTGGAACTGGCGACCGGTTGCATTATCTGGTCGGACGAAATGTATCAGATTTATGGCGTTACGCCGCAGACCTTCGAACCCTCCGTGAAAACATTTCTCGATCTGATTCATCCCGATGATCGTGTCGCGATGAAAAGGTGGCTCAGTGACTGTCGGACGGGGAAAGAGACGCAGGAGCTGGATTTCCGTATTAGGCTACCGGACGGCACTGTCCGTTTTATCCGGGGCAGCGGGGGATTGCAATACGATGATATGAATAGACCGCTACGCATGGTGGGCAGTACGCAGGACATCACCGAGCGTAAACGAATAGAGTTGGATCAGCGTATCGCCGCCACCGCCTTCGAATCTCAGGAAGCCATGGTCATTACCGATACGGAAAGTGTCATCCTACGCGTCAACAAGGCCTTCACCGAATCTACCGGCTACACGGAACAGGAGGCCGTGGGACAGAAAATAAGCCTACTCAAATCCGGTCGTCATGATGCGGCTTTTTATGCGGCGATGTGGCAGAGCATTTTGAGTGTCGGCGCTTGGCAGGGAGAAATATGGGATCGCCGCAAGAATGGTGAAATTTATCCCAAATGGTTGTCCATTACTGCGGTAAAAGGCAACGATGGCGTAGTCACTCATTATGTCGGCACCCATACCGACATCACCGAGCGCAAGGCTGCTGAGGAACAAATTACCCAACTGGCCTTTTACGACCCACTCACCCGGTTGCCCAACCGTCGACTGTTGCAGGAGCGGCTAAAGCACGGCATTAACGTGGAGCGACGTGAAGGCAAGCAACTGGCATTATTGATGCTCGACCTGGATCGCTTTAAAGCGGTTAACGATAGCCTCGGTCATCTGGCGGGCGACGAATTGCTGAAACAAGTTGCTCTGCGCATCACGGCAAGATTACGCGATGTCGATATGGTGGCCCGATTGGGCGGAGACGAGTTTGTTGTGTTGCTGGAAGATATTACTCAGCCCGAAGATGCGGCACGGGTGGCAGAAGAAATTATCATTGATTTAAGCAAGCCCTTCACATTGAGCCAAAGCGACGATGTGCGGATTGGAGTCAGTATCGGCATCAGCTTGCATCCACAACACGGAGACAGCTTTGAAATATTGCTGGATCACGCTGACGCCGCGTTGTATCAGGCTAAAGACGGCGGGCGCGGCTGTTTTGCCTATTATTCCGAAGACCTGACCATCGCAGCCCGTGAGCACTTGGCGTTGGAAACACGGCTGCGCCGTGCGATTGAGCAACAGGAACTGTGCGTTTTTTACCAGCCCCAGGTAGATATTGCCAGTGGTCGCATTGTCGGCGCGGAGGCCTTGGTGCGTTGGCAAGACCCGATAGATGGGCTGATTCCACCGTTACGCTTTATTCCTATTGCCGAAGAAACCGGCCTGATTCTCGCGATTGGCGAATGGGTGCTGCGCGAAACCTGTCGGCAAGGCCGCTTTTGGCTGGATGCGGGTTTGCCGCCATTAACGTTAGCAGTCAATGTTTCCCCGCACCAATTCTGTCGTGGCGACATTTGCGCCGTGGTGGCGACCGTGCTCAGTGACACCGGTTTTCCACCTCAGCAACTGGAATTGGAAATAACCGAAAGCGGATTGATGGAAAATCAGGATAACGCAGCAGCCATTCTGAATAGTCTCCGCGCTCAAGGCGTTCGTCTTGCCATTGATGATTTCGGTACCGGTTATTCATCGCTGGCTTATCTTAAGCACTTTCCGCTGGATATGTTAAAAATCGACAAGAGTTTTATTGATGATATTCCGCATTTGCAAGATGACATGGAAATCGCTGCGACTATTATTGCGATGGGACACATTCTTGGCTTTAAGGTCTTGGCCGAAGGCGTGGAAACCATGGCGCAACTGGCATTTTTGCAGGAAATAGGCTGTGATATGTATCAAGGCTATATCAAAAGCAAGCCAGTGCCTGCGCACGAGTTTGTAGAGTTATTGCGCGATCAACAGCATTCGTAGGTTGATTGTGACGATTAAAACAAAATCGCAGCAAGGAAAATAATAATGATAAATTCCCGGCAACCAGTAGGGGCTGGCCTTGTGCCTGCCCAGGGCAACCACAAGGGATTGCCCCTACTAAAGCAGCTCGGCGTAGCCGCACTTTATGCGCTGGTCGGTTTGGTTGTGCTGGCCTATTGTTCAGACAACGGTGTTATCAGTGTTATTTGGCTACCGGCCGGGCTGGCCTTGGTGGCTTTATTGCTGGGTGGGAACCGGTACGCTTGCGCAGTATTCCTCGGAGCGCTCCTGGTCAATATCGTATCAACCAACTCCTTTTGGCTGGCCGTAGCTATCGCCATAGGCAATACACTGGAGGCGCTGTTGGCCGTCTGGCTGCTAAGGCGCAACGACGATTTTAATCCATTAGCTCCATTATCCACGCGCAACTATTTGCAGCTACTGGTAGCTGGCGGCATTGCCAGTATAGTAGCCGCACTGGCAGGAGCAGCAACCTTGGTTTTTTCCGGTTTCCTGGCTGGAGAAAGTTTTTTGATGAACCTGACGTATTGGTGGATGGGCAATACCCTGGGCATTGCCTTGATTACCCCTCTGCTTCTGGTTTGGCGGCGGGCACCGGATAACTGGCCTAATCCGAAGCAGTTGGCCGAATTTATACTGTTGTTTGGTGTAACCTTCCTGGCTGGTCAGGTGGTTTTTATGGGGTGGCTGCATGACTCAGTAGGAGAGATCGCCAAGGGCTACTGGATGTTCTTATTTGTTACTTGGGCGGCGGTGCGCCTGGAGGTTCATGGCGTAGTGGTGGTGCTGCTCATGGCAGCCGTCATGGGGCTTTTGGGTGCGCAGCAGGGAACCGGTTTTTTCGCAGAGGACATTGCTAAAACCTATGCTTCGACAGAGCTCAGCACAAGTCTGGCCAGTTATTGGTCTTTTATGGTGATACTGTCGGTGACCGGTATGACGCTGGCGACCTATTTTTCCACGCGCAGGCGAATCGAACAGACGCTGACAGCAAACGAATGCTACCAGCGCGCCATCTTCAATGCCACGCCGGATGCGATGCTGATTAGCGACACACGTGGAATTATTACCCAGGTTAATCAGCAGGCCGACTTGCTGCTGGGGTACGGGCTAGGAGAGCTGGTCGGCCAGTCGATTGAGGTTCTGGTACCGGAAAGCTTTCGAGCTAAACATCCTGAGACACATGCCAAATTTGTTGCCGAACCTGTCACCAGACCGCTGAAAACGGGACGAACGCTACAGGCACGACGAAAAGACGGCAGTACTTTTGATGTGGACATTAGCGTAAGTCCGATTAAAACGGAACAAGGCTTGTTTTTTGCCAGTGCCTTACGCGATGTCACACTTAGTAAACAAGCGGAGGCGCATCTTCGCGTGGCCGCCATCGCCTTCGAGTCCAATGAACCGATGGTGATTACCGATGTAGAAAATATTATTTTACAAGTTAACCGGGCCTTTACCGAATCGACCGGCTATAGCAAAGAAGAGGCTGTAGGGCAGAAGATCAACCTGCTCAAATCCGGGCGGCATGACGCGGATTTTTATGCCGAGATGTGGGCTGGCATAGAGCGCGACGGCACTTGGCAGGGAGAAATTTGGGATCGGCGCAAGAATGGCGAAATTTATCCAAAATGGCTGATTGTCTCCGTAGTGAAAGGGGATAACGGCGAGGTTACCCATTATGTCGGCACCCATATCGACATCACCGAGCGCAAGGCGGCTGAAGAGCAGATTAAGCAGCTGGCTTTTTTTGATCCGCTCACCCAATTGCCCAATCGTCGATTGCTGCAAGAGCGGCTCAAACACGGCATTGATGTGGAAAGGCGCGACGGCAAACAGCTAGCCTTGCTGATGCTCGATCTGGATCGGTTCAAGGCGGTCAATGACAGCTTGGGACATCTGGCAGGCGACGAGTTGCTGCAACAAGTTTCGGCAAGAATTAGCAACCGGTTGCGCGATGTGGACATGGTAGCCCGTTTGGGCGGTGATGAATTTGTCGTGTTGCTGGAAGACATCGCACATCCTGAGGATGCCGCACGCGTGGCCGAACATATCATCGCCGACTTGAGTAAATCTTTTTGCCTGGCTCAAGGCGAGGAGGTGCAGATTGGTGCCAGCATTGGTATTAGCCTGTATCCGCAGCACGGTGAAAATATCGACATTCTGATGGATCATGCCGATTCGGCGCTGTATCAGGCTAAAGATGCCGGACGCGGCTGCTTTGCCTATTTTTCTGAAGATCTGACGTTGGTGGCTCGTGAGCGTATTGCGTTGGAGTCGCGTCTGCGTCGGGCGATTGAGCAACAGGAGTTGCGCGTTTATTACCAGCCGCAGGTGGATATTGCCAGCGGTCGCATAGTCGGCGCCGAGGCCTTGGTGCGCTGGCAAGACCCGGTTGAGGGGCTGATTCAACCGGTCTGGTTTATCTCCGTTGCCGAAGAAACCGGGCTGATTGTCGCAATTGGCGAATGGATATTGCGGGAAACCTGTCGGCAAGGCCGACAGTGGCTGGATGCCGGTTTGCCGCCGATAACTCTGGCTGTCAATGTGTCCCCGCACCAGTTTCGCCGCAGTGATATTTGCGCCTTGGTTGCGGTGGTGTTGGCTGAAACCGGTTTTCCCCCTACACAACTGGAGTTGGAAATAACCGAAAGCGGGTTAATGGATAACCAGGACAATGCGACAAAGATTCTGAACGGTTTGCGCGACCAAGGCGTTCGGCTGGCCATCGACGACTTCGGCACGGGCTATTCATCGCTGGCTTATCTTAAGCACTTTCCGCTGGATCTGTTAAAAATCGATAAGAGTTTTATCGACGATATTCCTTTCCACCAAGACGACATGGAGATTGCTGCCACCATTATTGCGATGGGGCATATTTTGGGTTTTAAAGTCTTGGCCGAAGGCGTTGAAACTGAGGCGCAACTGGCCTTTTTGCAGGAAAAAGGCTGCGATATGTATCAGGGCTATATCAAAAGCCGCCCGGTGCCTGCGGAAGAATTTGCTAGGTTATTGCGCGAGCAACAGCCAATGGTTGATTAATTTTAGAAAAATTATTTCGTCCACGAAAAGCACGAAAAGCACGAAAAGCACGAAAAGCACGAAAAAATGGAAGGGGAGAGCGTAGGAAAACAAAAGACTACCCAAGTCCTGTCCCTCATCGTTATACACAACTTTGTCCCAGAGTCGTCATACTGGCAGGGACAGATATTGCAGGGGGTGCGATTCAAACTGATGTGGTTATGCTTGGTTCCCAAGCTGGAGCTCTCATCTTTATACACAAGTGCCTTCGGGACAGCGTCATTCTTGCAGGGATGCCGGAATCCAGTCATATGGATGTGAAGCTATCGACTGGCACTTCGCTTCGATCAAACTCTTGCATAGCTGTCAAGTTACCGTTCATGGCGCTGGATTCGGCAATTGCTCCTGCATTGCTCTACCTCCTGCATCCTCTTTCTGGTTTTTTCCCGCTGTAATTAATATCTTAATCTGGTATCTTTGTGCTTGGCTTAGCTGTTTATAGTTCCTCATGCGCTTTCTCGTCTTTGGTCGGATTGAAAAAAGCGTGAAACTATATCAGCTAACCTTTTCCTTTTCCGATTAGTGCCGATTGCACTTATGAGTTGAATCTAAGTCAGTTTGAATCGCACCCTATTGCAGGAGCAAATATCTGTCCCTGCCAGAATGACGGTGTCCCGCAGGCACTTGTGTAAAGATGAGAGCCCAGATGGAGTGTACCGAAATAATTTCGTGCTTTTCGTGTCTTTCGTGGACAGATGCAATATCTACCCCTTAGGCAGTGTAAAGCTGAAAACGCTGCCCTGACCGACGGCGCTTTTCACTGAGATGGTTCCGCCCAGCCGTTTTACCGCTGATTTGACGTAATTGAGTCCCACGCCTTCGCCTTCTACGGCATGATTGCTGCCGCGACGGAACATCTCGAAAATCTTGGTTTGATCTTTTTCCGAAATACCCAAGCCGTTATCCCTGACAAAAAACCGGTAGTGGTCGTTCTGATCGCTAGCCCATATCTCAATCCTGCCGGGACGTTTGGGGTCTAAATATTTGACCGCGTTCGACAATAAATTGGCAAATATCCGCGCCAGCAAATAAGGGTCTGCCTGTACTTGCGGCAAGGGCTGAACCTGGAACTCGGCTTTAGCCTGATTGCTCTGATATTTGATGGCTTCGAGGTTATCGGTTACCAGACCTTGCGTATCGATCGTACTGATATTCAATTCCTGCCGCCCCAGGCGGGAAATCTTTAAAATACCGGCCAACAACTGATTCATTTTGGCGACACCGCCGGTAATAAAACGCGTCGAGGTGGGAATATCATCGTCTAATATTTCCAGTAATGCGGCTTTTTGCTGTTCAGGTAGTTGTTCCATTACTGGGTTTAGAGTTTTGCGCAAGTCGGTCAGGCTCAAGCCTAGTTCGTTAACAAAGCCCTGCACATTAATCATCGGCGCACGCAAATCATGCGAAACAATATAAGAGAAATCCTTGAGCTCCTCATTGGATTCGCTCAGCTGCTGTACTGTCTTGCTCAGGCTTCGGGTGCGTTGCGCTACCAAATTTTTCAATTCCCGGCTGTGCGCATTGATCGTTTGATCCCGCAGCTGGATTTGCTCAAGCATCGCATTAAAGCTCTCGGTTAATTGCCCGACTTCATCGCCCGCATATTTTTTGGCGCGCAACGCATAGTTTTTATCTTTGCTGATCAGCGTTGCAATATCAGCCAAATGCCGGATAGGGCGTGTGAGCTTGGTTCCCAGGCGATGAGCCGAGAAAAACGCCAACAGACAAACAATCGGCAATACGACCGCAAATAGGATCAGCAATCTGTCCAGTTCTTTATATAAACGGGACAAGTCCGTTTGCAGATAGAGTCGGCCTAATACTTCGTTATCCATTTCCACCGGCGTACACAAGATAACCTGCTGCCGGGTAAAAACGGCCTCGCCGCAAGAGGCTTTATCAGCATTTTGCAGGGCGAAAGATGGCGCGGTATTCTCATGGGCCGTGAATATTGCAAAGGGGGTATCGGCGTTATTGAGATACAATTCTGCTGCCAAAAGATCGGGTTGGGTTTTTAGCGCTTGCAGTATTTTTTGCGCGGCCGGATTGTCATCAAATAACATGGCAGGCGCCACGGCAAACCCGCTGACATCGGCAAGGCTATGCAACTCATGAGCGATGGCGACACGGGAGGAGTAAAACTGATTCACTACCAGCACGATGCTGCTAATCATCAGGACAATGATAGCGGTTAGGGTAATGATGAAGGTTAGCTTGCGGGCTATGGAATTGTTTCGAAAGGACATCATTGCTTAGGCCTGTTGTTTTCATCATAAACAGTTAGCGCCAAGCTGAGCAATCGGGAGCTGATCACTAATCCTGCTTCTTTGGCGGCCAGTAAATTGATGTCAAAACGGATTTTATCGTCTGTTTTCACCATCTCGATAGCGCCGCCTCCTTGAGTAAACCCATTCATATCGCTGACCGTTAGCGCCTGCTGTTGATGTGCAGCCTTAAGCAGTTGCGCCATTTTGCTACGTTCAGAGGCGGCAATAAAAACGATGTGGCAGCCTTTTAAGTCATCCGACTTACTTAACAGTTTTGTGACTAAGGGTTTATCTTGTGCGGTGCGGCCATCAATCGCTTTCAATGCGGAAAATCCTAACGGAGACTCGCCTAAAATACACAGGTTTATAGTCCCATTAATTTTGCCGGTCGGCCACTCTACAAATTTGGCAAAGTTATACACGAATGCGGCCTTGACCTCATCTTCGTGAATATCCTTGTCGTCAGCGGTTGCACTGCCGGTCATTGCAACCCATAGTGCTAGCGCTATAGCAAATCTTAATGCCATTGTAACTATTGAACAGCAGGAAGAATGGAACGCTGATGACGCAGATGATTATGATTGAATAAGATTTTTTTGAATGATCCTATAAAAATCAGTTGATCGCTGTTTTTAGGATTATCAGTGTTTATCATAATTATCTGCGTCATCTGCGTTCTATTTACCAAGTCACAACCGCTTTGCCGTAAACACTGCGCGGTATTTGACTGGCCACCAGATCGGTAGCCACGAATTCAGGATGCCGGTCGTCCAGCAGGTTTTGCCCGGCCACGCTTAACTCCAGAGCCTTGAGCGGTCGCCAGCCCAGCCTTAAATCCAGGCGCGTGTAGTTAGCTATTTTGACTTTTGTATTTTTGATGTTATCGACATAATACACATTGGCATCAAATTCGATATTGTGCGGCAGGCTCAGTTGCGAACGAATGGAATACTGGTTTTGAGGATTGCTGCCTTCATTTAATACGGTGTCGATGTTGTTTGTAGCGCGAGTATCGACAGTCAGCCACGTATAACCCGGTTGCAGCCGCCAATTATCAGTCACCTTCCAGTTTGCGTACAACTCGGTGCCGTAGGATTCGGCTTCTGTGCCATTGGCAAGCACAGACAGGTTCTGCGTCAAGCCGGTGGATCGGATGACCATCGGATAGGTGGAAAGTAGATTGTTATAAATATTATAAAACGTCGCGAAATCAACCGAGAGATTTTGCGACATCTGTCCGCGATAGCCCCATTCGAACGCGGTCACTTCCTCTGTTTTAACGCCGGAATTGCCGACCATAGTGCCCACCTGCGCATTAGGTAACACAGGTGGCCTTGCCGGAATCCGGTATAAGTCAACCCTGATATCTTGCAACCCTCGTGTGGGCGTATGTACGGCGCGCGACACGCTAGTCCAGGTGCTGTGGTTTTCGTTGAGCTTCCATAATAGCCGCGCGCTGGGCTGATATTCAAAACCGGAATAATCGTTATGCTCGATCTTGCTGCCTACGGTCAGTCTCAGGTCGTCGGTAATGCTGAACTGATCCTGTAAGAAAGCGCTGAACAGCTGGGTCGCCCGGCTGGCAGGACTAAAGGATGCTCCATTGAAGTCATCCAACTTATCGGACACCAAGCGGTAATCCAGGCCCCAGGTCACAGCATTGCTATGTCCGGCTTGTAAGTTGTGCTGGAACTCCATGTCAAACGTATCAACAAGTTGGTTTATATAATAGCCGCGCCGTTCCTCGGTTGAATAAAAGCTTTGCAGATACCATTCGCCGCCTTCGTTTTTATGGGTTAATTTCGCAACCGCATTGGCGCTTCTGCGTGACATATCGGTGTCAGTAGCAGTGGGCAATCCGACGGTTTCATCGCCTGCCATTTCCAGAATATCACCGCTAAACGATAGCTCGTCTTTGCCGGTAAGGTTGTAATCGGCGCGGAAGCCGCCTTGGCCGGTATCCCATTGGTCATGCGCGTTCTGATCGTTGCGATTGAGATAATCGGCATTATGTTTGCCTTTGGCATAAACGCGGTAAGCGCCATCCTTGCCCAGATCGCCGCCATAGCGGACTGATCCGCTATCCTGATAATCGCCGCCCTGCGCGGACACCAATCCGCCCTGGGTTTTTTTGCTGTGTTTGGTGCGGATATTGATCACGCCGTTAACGGCATTGGCTCCCCACACCGTGCCGCCTGGGCCGCGAATGACTTCGATGCGGTCTATATCTTCCAGAACCGCATCCTGACCGCTCCAATAGGTACCGGAAAATAACGGCGAATAGACGGTACGCCCATCGACCATCACCAGCAGTTTGGTGGAAAACCGGTCATTAAAACCGCGTATGGAAATAGCCCAGGCATGGGCATTTATTTGCGCCACCTGCACCCCTGGCGCCATGCGTAACGCATCTGGAATACTGGTTGCCCCGGAGCGACGAATATCTTCCTGGGAAATGACAAAAGCCGCTGCTGCGGTATCCGCCAGTGCCTGCTCTTTTTTGGCGGCTGAATAGACTGTTACATCCATCAGCTCTTCCAGGCTAAGATCGGCCACCTCAGCTTTGGGAGCCGCTTGAGCAGCAACCATGCCCAGACTCGCAGACAGAACCGTTAAAATCAGGGTGCGTTTTATTGTTATTTTTATCATCACATTATTTTGGAAAAATATTAGTAATTATTCAGTCACAGATCGCCAAAAGTAGGCGCCTCTAGGCGACACAGATTAAACAGATTTGCTTTGGTTCCCACGCTCCGCGTTCATCTTTATATATAACTGTCTACGAGACACCGTCATTCTGGCAGGGATGCCGGAATCCAAGCACAGGGATGTGAAAGTTCGAAGACTCCCGGGTATTTAAACAACACGCGAAATTCTGAAGCTACCGTCCATGGCGCTGGATACCGGCATCCCTGCCGGTTATGACGACTCTTGGGCAGGGCTGTGTATAACGATGAGCGCGGCGTGGGGGAACCCATATGTTTCAGTTTATCCGTGTGTATCTGTGCGATCTGTGGCTGAGTAGTAGTCAATCAAACAAAAAGCCTTTTTGTAACAGCGTCAACAAGTCTTCTGCCGGAACCGGCCGACTGCACAAAAAGCCCTGTCCAAAGTCGCACCCCAGCTGTTTCAGGTATTCCCGCTGTTCCTCAGTTTCTATGCCTTCGGCAATCACCTGGCAATCCATGCTGTGGGACATCGAAATAATGGCCTCAATGACATTGCACTGCCCTTGCTGACCTATCTGGCTGACAAAGCTTTTATCTATTTTAATGAAATTAAGCGGCATGCCGCTTATTCTGGATAGCGAAGAAAAGCCGGTTTCGAAATCATCCAGCGAAATTCCGATGCCCGATGCCTGCACATGGCTTAGCGTTTCCATCAGTTTGAGGGTGTCGCCCATCAGCGCGGTCTCAGTAATTTCAAGCTTAATCCGGTGCGGCGAAATTGCATGGTCGGATAAAACCTGATGCATCTGCGTCAACCAATCATCCAATCGACGGAACTGGGTCGGCGACAGATTGATGGCGACTGAAATTTCATTAAACGCCTGCTCATCCCAGACTTGGATTTGGTTAGCGACTTCTTTGACCACAAACAGACTCAAATCATGGATAAAGCCGCTTTCTTCGGCAACGGGAATAAAATCATCGGGCATGACCATGCCCCATTCAGGGTGCTGCCAACGCGACAAAGCCTCAACCCCCATGATTTTCCCGTCACATAAGCGCCAAACCGGCTGAAAGAATACTTTAAATTCGCCCTTTTCCAGGCTGTCCTTAAAGGCGCTTTTAAACTGTTGGCGTTTACCCGCCTCGCGGTTCATTTCAGCGGTAAAAAACTCAAAGCCATTCCTGCCGGTTTCCTTAACCCTATACATCGCGGCATCCGCATGTCTGATAAGCAAAGCACCGTCCTCCCCATCGGCAGGATATATGGCAATGCCGATGCTGGCGGAAATGGCCGCATCAATGCCATCAGCCAAGGAAAAAGGCCGCTCCAACACTTCCAGCATCGATCTGGCAATATTTTCTATGTCATGGTTGGAGCTTAAATTGTTAAGAATAACGATAAACTCGTCGCCGCCCAAACGCGCCAGCGTATCGGTTTCGCGGATGCATTCATTCAGCCGCTTGGCTACCTGCATCAGCAATCTGTCGCCGGCTTCATGTCCGGCGCTGTCATTGACTTCCTTAAAACGATCAAGATCGATAAACAATAACGCCAGCTGGGTGTGGTTGCGTTTGGCTGACGCTACCGCTGAGTGCAATCTGTCTTGAAACAGCTGACGATTGGGCAGGGCTGTTAGCTGGTCGTAGTTGGCTTGGTAGTGAATTTTTTCTTCGGCTTGTTTTTTTTCAGTCACGTCGCCGAAAACGGCGATGTGCCGCTTAATATTGCCGACTTCGTCGTGGACATAGGAGATTGATGTCGATTGTGCATACATCTCGCCGTTTTTATGCCGGTTCCAAAGTTCGCCTTCCCAATGACCATGCTCGTTTAAAGACTGCCATAATGCGCTGTAAAAATTGGCATCCTGAAGCCCTGAGCCGAATATACGTGGGTTTTGTCCTCTAACCTCGGCGAAGCTGTAGCCGGTGATTTTTGTGAATGCCGGGTTCACAACTTCGATGCGATTATGAGTATCGGTAATCATAATCCCTTCATGAATGGTATCGAATACCAGCTCCGCCAAGCGCTGCTTTTCCATGGCTTGTTTGGATTCGGTAATATCGATCAGAAATCCGCGTAATACAGTACAGTGCTCGGCGCTCGTCTCCACAACTGAGACAATCTGTCTAAGCCAAATTTCATTGCCGTCTTTTTTTAACAGCCGAAATTCAAGCCCCTGCTCATCCTGGATATGCGTCTTCGATGCGCAAAATGCGCTGACCTTGGTGTAATCTTCCGGATGCAAACTGGCTTGCCAAAAACCGTCAGACGTCCATTCTTCCCGGCTATGCCCGGTCAGTTTTTCCGCTTGCGAGGAAACATAGCTAAATCGTCCGGCATTTGGCAGATATTCCCACGCGACAACATGGGTATGTTCAATTAATGACCGGTAAAAGGCCTCGTTGTTATTTTTTTCCAGTTCAGCCGCTGCTTTTTCTGCAATTAAGCGCTGCTTGAGCAATACCTTGCCCAACGTCGTCGGCAGCAACTCTAAATAAGCGCCTTCAGAATCCTTGAGTACGAAATCTTCTGCGCCTTGCTTAATCGCGTCGACTACCAATTGCATGTCGTCAATGCCGGAAATCATGATGCAGGTGGTTTTACGCGGTAAGGCCTGAATAGCCTTTAATACTTCCAGGCCGTTCATATCCGGCAGATAAAAGTCGATCAGCACCGCATCGAAATTCCGGTCGCGCAACAGTGTCATGCCCTGACAACCAGATTCTGCGTGCACAACATGATAGCCCTCGCGTTTAAGTTTTATGCGAACTAACTCAGCAAGACCCAGGTCGTCTTCTATATATAAAATGTTGGCGGAAGGTATATCGGACATATCAAAAAAATAGGAAGGGTCATTTAATGGTGGGGACGGCAACACGCGCAATTATCATCCCCAATTCGCGCATGACTTCGGAAAACCGATCAGGCTCGACAGGCTTGGGTACATAGAGATTACATCCCAGGCTGTAACATTCGTCTATTTCGCGTTGATCGTCGGTGGAGGTTAACATGATGACCGGGATGTCACGCAGCTGAGTGTCTTGTTTTAGAATGCGCAATAATTCCACGCCGTTCATGATTGGCATGTTGATATCCAGCAGCAGTAGTAGAGTGGATTGATCAATAGGGCGATCTGAGAAATCACCCTGACTCTTAAGATAGTCCAGGGCTTGCTGACCGTTTTCAAAGGCCTTGATAGGGGTTTCGAGACCGCCACGGCGCAAATTATTCTCGATTAATTTCGAGTGGCCGGGATCGTCTTCTACGATTATGATGGTTACAAACTGACTTTCATACACTTCATAATCCCCAAAAACTGGGGATTATATCAAACCAGCGGCTATACGCACTAACACTTACATTTTAGCCGCTTGGTTAAGATTACGATTGACGAAGTATGGAGTCTCTATATGCGGGCAATATTATGGATTTTTTGGAAGTAACGAAGCCATCCAGCCGGAAATAAAGTTTTCCACCAGCAATATCAGAGCGTTTTCCACATCGTTAATATCCTCGGCATCCAGCTTGCCGGTCAGGGATAGGGTGCAAATGCCGTGTACGCCGCTCCAAAGCGCCCGTGCCGCTTGATTGTGTTGTTGCGCTGAACTGTCCGGCGCAAGTTGTGCGAACTGCGCTTCTACCAGGCTAAAAGCGCCGTCGATTTTCTGCCGATACCATTCAGGAGTCTCGGCATCCGGCATATAAATCAGCGTCCAGCGGTTAAAGTTTTGGGCGGCAAAGTGTAAATAGGCCTTGGCCAGATCCGCTATCTGTTGTTCAGGGGGGCTGACCCGCACTTGCTGCAATTGCAAGGTCAGTTCATCCACGGTATTCGCCTTAATGTGCAGGGTCAGATCGGCCATGTTGGCAAATACCATATAAATGCTGCCGACGGTATAACCGATGTCCATCGCAATCTTGCGCACCGTCAGCGTCGAATAGCCGTTGTTGATGACGATGGTTTCAGCCGTATCCAGCACCATTTCCCTGATTTCTTCCAGACTGTGTTTGTTTCGTCTTGCCATGTATTGCGCCTTTAGAGAAATCTAGGGTTATTATTTTCTGCAAAATACGTGATTAAAAAATACACAAACGTCGCCAGTTTGGCAGGCAGAAAGCGTCTTTGTAGATAGGTCGCATAACAAACCAGCGACGGGATGCGAAATGTTGGCAAAATCTCGACCAACTGGCCCTGTTCCAGATAATTCATCACCGATAATTCAGGTGCCTGAGTAATACCCATGCCCAAAGCGGCTGCTTGACACAGCGCCCGGCCATTGTTTGAGGCAAAGTGCCAGTTCGCCTTGATTTTAACTTCCTCGCCGCCGTCATTAAACACCCAATAATCTTTATGCGGAGTATCCATATAATGCAGGCAGCGATGCGAGCTTAACTCGGCGATGGTTTGCGGCTCGCCGTATTCGGCGAGATAGTCGGGAGAAGCATAAGTGCATAACCGGGTTTGGGCAATTTTTCTGGCAACCACGCCCGGATCAAGCGTATCCGTGACCAGGATGGACAAATCGAAACTGCCTTCGCTTAAATTAACGTGGCTGTTGTGCAAGGTCATCAAAACCTTCACCTCGGGATAGGCGCGTTGATAGGCATCAATGGCAGGCACCAGATAGAGTCCGCCAAAATCAATCGGCGCACTGATTTTTAACGTGCCTTTTACCTGTATGCCCATCTGCGAGGTATATTCTTCCAGTTCCGAGAAATCATCCAGCAGCTGCTTGCTGCGGTGATAATAGATTTCCCCCGCCTCCGTCATACTCAGCTGCCGGGTTGTCCGGTTTAATAATGCAACTCCCAGGGATTCTTCCAGCTGAGCCATGTATTTACTGATCATCATCGCTGAGAGATTCATCTCGCGGGCAACCGCCGCAAACGTACCCAACTCGACAATCCGACAAAATACCTGCGTGTTGTTTAATTTAGTCATTTTCATTCATTTATAAACTTTAAGTTTATATTGTATAAGCTATATGGCCTATTTGAAACCCTGTTTTATTGGAGTAGACTCCTGATCGGAGGTAGCAATCTAACTGCCGCTTGGTCTTTTTCATTTCCCCCTTAGTGATCAGGAGCAAGCGGCTTTTTTATGGCCCAATAATTATAACGAGAGGTATTTATGAGCAAAATTCTTAATGAAGTTTTAGCAGCAAATAGAGATTATGTGAATGATTTTGGTGATAAAGGTGATTTGCCCCTGCCTCCAGGAAGACATTTTGCGATCCTGACCTGCATGGATGCCCGTTTGGATCCTGCCAAATATGCAGGCTTATCCGAAGGCGACGCCCATGTCATTCGTAATGCCGGCGGCCGCGCCAGCGATGATGCGATTCGCTCCTTGGTCATCTCCTATAAATTATTGGGAACCCGCGAATGGTTTGTCGTTCACCATACCAACTGCGGCATGGAACTGTTTACCGACGAGATCATGCGCGGTCTATTGGGCAGCAGCTTAAAAACAGCCTCTATTGATGCCAGCGGCTGGCATGACTGCTGCGAAGGCCCAGGTTCTGCCGAAGGCAATTATATCGACTGGCTGACCATTAAAAATCAAGAAGAAAGCGTTTTGGAAGATGTTACCCGTATCAAGAACCATCCGCTGGTTCCATCTGATATTCCCGTTTATGGCTATATCTACGACGTTAAATCAGGCCGGTTAATTGAAGTGCCCGCTGCAACAGAAGCGGGTAGAGTTAGCTAAAACCGTTCGAACATGCTCGCTCCTTTGGATGTGAGTATGGCTTAAGCACGTTCCGTAGGATGGGTTTCGCAAAGCGAAACCCATCGTATCGAGATTGGTTTGATGGGTTTCGGCTAGCACCTCTCGGCAATTGCCCCTGCATTGCTCTACCTCCTGCATCCATGCAGTTGTACCCATCCTACTATCCTATTCGTAGCACTCGCAATGTGCTTGTGTCCTCCCGATAAAAGTCTAAAATTCATCTTCCCGCTACGATTCAAATCTTGCTGATGAATAATGAACTACTTTCCGTCGTTGATGAAAACGACTGCATTATCGATACTTGCGCACGCCATATCATTCATGCGACAGGCCTTAGGCATCGGGCCGTACACATTCTGGTTTTTAATGGGGAAGGGCAGTTTTTCCTGCAAAAACGCTCGATGAAAAAAGACCTCAATGGCGGCCTTTGGGACACCTCGGCGGCAGGCCACGTTGACGCCGGTGAAGACTATGACATCAGCGCTATTAGGGAGATTGAAGAAGAGCTGGGCATTAAGTCTGAGTTGGAACCGCTGTTCAAATTACCGGCCACTGCGGCTATCGGCATGGAGTTTATCCAGGTTTACCGCTGTATCCATAACGGCCCGTTTGTGCTGGCAGCCGAGGAAATAGACGAAGGCGACTGGTTCAGCGTCGCTGAAATATCCGAGCGTATTGCGGCGGATGATCGGCTCCTGACCGAAACCTTTAAAACCATTTGGCGACAATTTGAGGTATCAGCAAAATGATTTCCCGAGCACAACTGAACGATTATTACCAAGCCCTGCTACGGCCCGAAACCTATACCGACTATTGCCCTAACGGTCTGCAAATAGAAGGAGCTGAACATATCGAGCGTATCGTTTTTGCCGTTTCCGCAACCCGCGATTCCATTCATCAGGCAGTCGAAAACAAGGCCGATGCGTTGGTCGTCCATCACGGGCTGTTCTGGTCATTTCATGGCGCAAAACCGTTGACCGGTGCTTTCGCCCAACGAGTTTTCCCGCTGGTAAAAAACAACATCAACCTGATCGGCTATCATTTGCCACTGGATGGACACCCTGACATAGGCAATGCGGCGACCTTGGGCCAGCTGATAGATTGCAAGCAGCAACAGCCCTTTGGTGATTACAAAGGCTCGGCGACCGGCATTAAAGGTGTACTTGAACAGCCGCTAACCGCCGCCGCTTTGCAACAAAAACTTGGAGTTGTGCTCAAGCACAATGTTATTCTGGCAACGCCGGACAGCCAAGCGCTGGTCAGATCGGTCGGCATTATTACCGGCGGCGCCAACAGCGAATGGCGATTGGCCGAAAAAGAGCAGCTGGATGCGTATATCACCGGCGAAATCAGCGAACACGACTGGCATGAAAGCCAGGAGGCAGGTATACATCTATTTGCGGGCGGCCACTATGCCACTGAGCAGTTCGGCATACAGGCACTCATGGAAAAGACCCGGCAGCAATTTGCGGTGGAGTGCTTTTTTATCGGCAGCGAAAATCCTGCGTAGCGTGGAGTGCAAGCTTTGCTTGCCCGCTAGCCACATATCGCATAAATTGCAGGCAAAGCCTGCACTCCTGCTTATACGACAAACAGTTTCATCATTGGCCGGTCTTACCGATAAAATGGAACACACAAAAAACTGCGAGGTTGAAACGATGACCGACAAGCAAGCAACGATCCCCCGCGCAACATCCGAAAATATTATTGCGGTTTTAAGCCTGCTTGGCATCGGCGTTTATCTGGTGTTGCACTATGCGTTCGACATTGGACATGAAGTCTATACGCTATCGTTGAATGCGGCTTTAAGCTCGGCGGTTGCCGAACTCTACCAAGGGCAACTTGCTATCCCGATTGAGCTGGTGCAACTGCCTTTGCTTGCCGTGCTGGCGCTGGGCGGCATTCCTCTGGTTTTTCAACTCGGTGTGAAATTGGGGCAGGGCGATTGGGGTGCCGATTTGCTGGCAGGCCTGTCCATCGTGACGGCGGTGTTGCTGGACGAATATTTGGCCGGAAGCTTGGTGGTGTTGATGCTGTCCGGCGGCGTGGTGCTGGAAACCTACGCGGTGCGCAAGGCCTCGTCGGTGCTTGAGGCCTTGGCCAAGCGGATGCCGTCCGTCGCACATAGAAAGTCGGGTGATGACCTTGCCGACATTACCACCGGGCAGGTCAATATCGGCGATACTTTGTTGATATTCCCGCATGAAATCTGCCCGGTTGACGGTACGGTGTTGGAAGGCTCCAGCACGATGGATGAATCCTACCTGACCGGCGAACCGTATATGATGTCGAAAGTCAGCGGTTCTCAGGTCATGTCCGGCGCGATCAACGGCGATTCGGCGATAACCATACGTGCGGACAAATTGGCCGTCGATTCCCGCTATGCCAAGATCATGGAGGTGATGAAGTCGTCCGAACAATATCGCCCGAACATCAGGCGGCTGGGCGATCAACTGGGTGCGCTGTACACGCCGTTGGCGGTCATCATTGCGCTGTCTGCCTGGGCGATCAGTGGCGATGTGATCCGTTTCCTGGCGGTGCTGGTCATCGCCACGCCTTGCCCGTTGCTGATCGGCATCCCGGTCACCGTTATCAGCTCGATTTCGCTGGCCGCGCGGCGGGAAATCATCATCAAGAATCCGGCCATATTGGAAACCATCGGCACTTGCCGCACGGCGATTTTTGATAAAACCGGCACCCTGACTTATGGGCGTCCTTCGCTGACGGCATTGATTCCAGGTGGGGGGCATAACGAGCAGGAAGTGTTAACGCTAATCGCCAGCGTGGAGCGCTATTCCAAGCACCCACTATCCCGCGCTATCGTTAGCGCGGCGGAAAAGTCGTCGTTATCGTTATTAAGCGTGACCAATATCACCGAGTTGCCGGGAGAAGGACTTAAAGGTAATGTGGACGGAAAACTGCTTCAGATTACCAGCCGCAAAAAGTTTGTCGAGCAATATCCGGATATGACCGAGGGACTGCCGCCCGTGACCGGCGGTCTGGAATGCGTGGTGCTGATTGACGATGCCTATGCCGCGACTCTGCAATTTCGCGATGAAGTGCGCACCGACAGCTCATCATTCATCAGTCATTTGCGGCCCAGCCATTTGTTCGACAAGGTGATGCTGGTATCCGGCGACCGGGAATCGGAAGTGCGTTTCCTGGCCGATCAGGTCGGCATTAAACATGTTTTTTTCAGCCAAAGCCCGGAGCAGAAACTGGAACTGGTGCGCAATGAAACTAAAGCAGCAAAAACCGTGTTTCTGGGCGACGGCATCAATGACGCTCCGGCGCTGACGGTTGCGACCATCGGTATAGCTTTTGGTCAGAACAGCGACATCACCGGCGAATCGGCCGATGCGGTGATCATGGATAGTTCATTGTTAAAAGTCGATGAGCTGTTTCATATTGGCGAGCGGATGCGTAAAATTGCCCTGCAAAGCGCGGTGGGCGGCATGGCGCTGAGCTTGATAGGCATGGTCTTTGCCGGATTGGGTTATTTGACCCCGGTAGCCGGAGCCATAACCCAGGAAATCATCGATGTGCTGGCGGTATTGAATGCGTTGCGGGCGGCCGTTCCACCCAAAACGCTGTCGGATTTTTGACAAGAAAGCGAGATACAGGCTGTATATTAATTAGAACACGGATGACACGGATGACACGGATTCGACGGATTTAAACGGATTTTTTATCAGTGGGTATCAGTCCAAATCCGTGTCGCCTAGAGGCGCCTACTTTTGGCATCCGTGTTCTATTTTCCAATGGCCGGGCCGCTACAAAAAGGATAGAAGATGTCACATCATCACGAAATACACAGGAGTCATCGCATCGGCTGGCTGCGCGCGGCTGTGCTGGGCGCGAACGACGGTATCGTGTCCACGGCCAGTTTGATCGTCGGCATTGCCGCCTCCCATGCGACGCACAATGACATCGTCTTGGCTGGTGTTGCAGGCCTGGTTGCCGGGGCAATGTCGATGGCGGCTGGCGAATACGTGTCGGTCAGTTCGCAGGCCGATACCGAACTGGCCGATTTAAAGCGTGAGCGCAAAGAGTTAGAAGAAGATGGGCATCATGAGCAAAAAGAGCTGGCAGCCATCTATGTATCGCGTGGACTCGATCCGGTGCTGGCCGAACAGGTCGCAGTACAGTTAATGGATCATGATGCATTGGGCGCACATGCCCGCGACGAATTGGGTATCTCTGAAACGGGTACGGCAAGACCCATCCAGGCGGCTCTGACGTCGGCGGTCACTTTTGCGGTTGGCGCGGTGTTGCCTTTATTGGTAGTCCTGTTTGCCCCGGATACCGGTTTAATCGTGCTGGTGTCAGCGGCATCCTTGCTGTTTTTAATATTGCTGGGAATTTTGGCTGCTTATACCGGCGGATCGGGCATCATTAAAGGCGCTTTTCGTGTCGCCTTTTGGGGCGCATTGGCTATGGGACTGACCGCAGCCGTCGGTTCCGTTTTCGGAACGGTTGTGTAACACCGTGAATTGGCAGGTCTACATCATCCTTTGTGTCGATGACTCGCTGTATACCGGCATCACCGTTGATGTTGCAAGGCGCTTTAATCAGCATAGCGACAAACAAGGCGCTAAATATTTTCGCGGCAGGCAACCCAAACAACTGGTTTATGTCGAGACCGGACATGACCGCAGTTCTGCCAGTAAACGGGAAATCGTCATCAAAAAACTGCCCAGGCTTGAGAAGTTGCAGCTGCTGGCTTCTGATGACAACAAGGTGGGGAATTTCCAGTTATGAAAATTAGCATGGTAGATGTTGCTCCAACCCAACCTACGAAGCACGTCATCCCGGCAGGGAATGCCGGGATCCAGAGCACAGGGATGTGATAGAGTGAGCGAAACCACAAACAGACTTTAACAAAACATGTATCCCAAACAAATATTCGATCAAGATTGCAGACAGTGTAAACGGCTGAATGACTTCCTGTGTGAAGTAAAACAAAAACACCCCGATTACCATGCGCGTCCGGTGGCCCCATTTGGCGACAGCGCCGCCCAGTTGCTGATAGTCGGGCTGGCTCCCGGCATGCATGGAGCCAATGCCACCGGTAGGCCGTTTACCGGCGATTATGCAGGGCTGCTGCTGTATGAAGCGCTTTACGAGTTCGGCTACAGCAACCAAATAAAATCCGAATCATTGGCCGACGGCTTGGCGCTTAAAAACTGCCGTATCACCAATGCTGTCAAATGCTTGCCGCCGCAAAACAAGCCGACCCATGCCGAGATCAATCAGTGCAATGCATATTTGGCCGCCGAATTAAAAACTCTGCCGAAGCAGGCGGTTATCCTGGCTTTAGGCTTGGTCGCCCACCAAGCGGTATTAAAAGCCTACGGACTGAAACAAAGCAGCGCCAAATTTGCCCATAACGCCCAACACAGCTTGCCGGATGGCCGAACGCTGGTCGATTCGTATCATACCAGCCGATACAACGTGCAGACCAAGCGCCTGACCAAAGAAATGTTTGCCGATGTTTTTCGTACCATTGACCTTAAGCGTAGGGTGTCGAATTGAATAGCCTGAATAATAGGATTAACATAATGGTGCTATCATTAGTTTTATTACCGGCCTATTTCGCTAAAGGTACTCAATGAAAAATATAATAGTTTTATTGGCGCTAGTCTTTTTTATCTCGGATTGCGGTGCCGATGCTAGAATTTTAGAACAATTAAGGTCGCAATCGAGTGCCAGGGCTAAACACAGTGTTTTAAAAAAGCATAAGTCGAAGAAAAAAGCCAAGCATGTAGACTGCGTCGTAAAAAAAACCAAGCCGAAAGAAATAGTGACTAAAGCAGATCTGGATATTAGAGATGATCTGGCTTATTTACCTAATGAGGACAAACCCTTTACAGGTAAGCACGAACAGTATCATTCAAATGGGAAGAAATATATCGTGACGAATTACAAGGATGGCAAGAAAAACGGCTTGCTTATCATGTGGGATGAATACGAGCATCAAGTAGCCCAATTAAGCTACATAGACGGTGAGCCAAAGGATTAAAGCCTTGGAGCGTAAAAAGAGCAGGGCAGTCCACAGATTGTTGTTGGGATTGTGGTGTCGAGGAACTCTCATTTGTCGAGTACACACTTGGAAGAGTGCGTAGTAAAAGCTAGAGGCGGTTTGTGACAAATTGACTACATTGGCTTAAATTTAATGTTTTGATAATGATGTGACTCTTCGTTTCAATTGGTCGGGACGATAGGATTTGAACCTACTACCCCTTGTCCCCCAGACAAGTAAATTAATGTCTTTTATAATTCAATCGGGTTCGTAATTTTCATTTCTACTCATATAAATCAATA
The DNA here is from genome assembly GCA_945861405.1 of Candidatus Methylobacter oryzae. Classification (GTDB taxonomy): domain Bacteria; phylum Pseudomonadota; class Gammaproteobacteria; order Methylococcales; family Methylomonadaceae; genus Methylobacter_A; species Methylobacter_A oryzae_A. Next base: position 27,574 of record CAMAUL010000023.1, read on the forward strand.
TATTATTGAGTTATAGTGTTCAGCTAAGTACAATAAGATTCTTTTAAATTCATTTGAAATGCTATCCCGGTTGCTATCCCGGAAAAGCTCGGCTAACTCATTGATATTTGATTGGCCGACCATTTGTCAAAAGAACAAGGGGAATCAAAAAATGGCTATCAACAGAATAAAACCGCTGACTTTTAAATACTTGAAACCCGCCGGTAAAGAACAGTTAATACCAGACGGCGGGAATTTGTATGTTCGCATTCGGTCTATATCTGATGGGGGAGCTATATCGTTTCGGTTCTTTTATCGCTTTGAGGGTAAACAGAAGTGGTTAACCTTAGAATCAACAGAACTTCCAGCGGCACGAAATGAACGCGACGATTGCAAGGAACTGGTTAAGCAAGGCAAAGACCCCAGCATTGAAAGGACACTCAAAAAAGGGCGAGTTCGACAACAACAGCTTGATGAGCAAGAGGCGTTAGCCAAGCGTCAAGCGCGTGTAACGGTCAATGATTTGTTTATCCGCTGGCGTGACACCGACTTAATCAATCGCAAGGATAAAGCCGAAATAATCCGGATGTTCAACAAGGATGTGTTGCCGGTATTGGGTGATTTGTTTGTTGAGGATGTGCGTAAAGGCCACATAACTCAGGTTACAGACCCATTGCTGGTGCGCGGCGTAGCTCATTTAGCAAGAAATATTTTAAAGCTGATACGGCAAATGTTCAGGTTCGCAGTTGATCGGGACGTTATCGAGTTTGACCCGACAGCCTCACTTAGCATCACGAAGACGACCACGAAACCAACTGAGCGAGACAGAATCTTAAGCGAGATTGAAATCAGAGCATTGGCTCGACAATTACCCGACGCGGGTTTTATGAAGTCTACAGAGTGCGCGGTCTGGATTGCATTATCAACCATGTGTCGTATCGGTGAATTGTCCAAAGCCAAGTTTTCAGATATTGATCTTGAATTAAAGACCTGGACTATACCGGAAGCCAACAGCAAAAACGGCAAGGCTCACACAATCTACTTATCAGACTTTGCTCTGGCACAGTTCAGGACACTAAAGGAATATGCCACCCATGATGTTTGGTTGTTCCCCAATCGTGGCAACACAAGCCATGTCTGCGAGAAGTCGATAACCAAACAGGTCGGCGGTCGTCAGTCCGAGAATATATTAAGTAACCGTTCCAAGAACAATCAGGCTCTGGTTCTAGCTGGCGGCAAGTGGACACCTCACGACCTAAGGCGCTCAGGTGCAACAATCATGGGTGATTTAGGTGTCGCACCGGATGTGATCGAGAAATGTTTAAACCATACCGAAGAAAATAAAGTTAAGCGAATCTACCAGAGGCAGAAAATGGAATTAGAACAGGCGCAGGCATGGCGTGTTTTAGGGGGTCGGCTTAATCTATTAGTGAATACAGACGCTTCAAATATTGTTTTGCTGCACAAGCTGAATTAAGCACAAGTATCGCGGTATAAGAAAGTAGTTAATTAAACAGTGTTATATAAAAAGTTGTAAGACGTGAAAAAATGAGTTAGGATAATTATGACTGAATGATTCAGCGTATGTAGTCGGCCCATTAAAAACGGGGTCGGGGCATAGTTAGTCTTTCAGGTTTATGTTTTCGCGGCTGGAAACAACTGCGATTAAACCATCCCACCTTAGAGCTGGTGCGTGCATAAGCAAAAATTGGAATTTTTCCTTTTTTAGCTTTGTCGTGCCTGTTTTTAGTGTTCCGCATGGCAGAGCAATAACCATTTTAGGTAATTGCTAATGCAACCAAAAAAAATCATCCGTTTACCAAAAGTAATCGAAAAAACAGGATTAAGTCGGTCTACGATTTACCTGCTTCTTTCGCGCGCCGAATTTCCGCAACAAATAAAATTATCACCTCGAACAATGGGATTCTTAGAATCTGAGGTCGATGCTTGGCTTGCAGAAAAAGCAACTAACCGGGGAGCTTAAGATCATGGACAGATTAGCCACCACCGGGCGGGAACCCGGCAGCACAATACAAATCCAACAATCAAGTTTTACACCAACCTACCGTGGAATTAAAGCCAGCATCGTATCGGCTTTGATGTGGCTGTCTATGATCGGGGGGGTGTTATGAGTAATTCATCATACTCAACCGATACAAACCACCAACGTGCTGTAATTATGGCGTGGCTGTTAAATTCACCATTGACTACATTGCAAGCCCGTGAAGAATTGGACGTAATGCACCCGGCGGCGCGAGTCCAAGAGCTACGCGCACAAGGTCATAACATCGTTACTCACTGGACGACCGGCGGCACCGGCAAGGCCAAGCATCGTATCGCCTGTTACGTTTTATTGGCGGGGGTGTAAGCATGATGTCGTTAAGCGAGATCGAAAATGCCTTTTTTAATCATGCCGCTGATGCCGGGGTGATATTCACTGACAGGCCGTTGATTGCTGATGGCGTTCTGCACCGCGTCCATATTGACGGAGACAAGCGAGGAACCAAGAACGGTGCCTATATTCTTCATGCCGATGGCAACCCGTCCGGCTGGTTCCAGCACTTCAATACCGGCATATCGGGCAAATGGACGCTATCCGGCAAACGCGAACTGATGACCAAGGCAATGCTTGAACAGATCAAGGTCGACCGGGAACGGCGACAGGTCGAACAGCGAGACCGCCATAACGATGCAGCGGATAAGGCGCGTTTCATTTGGTCAAACGCCATATTGGTTAAAGATCAAAGTCAACACCCGTACTTGATTAAAAAGAACGTCCAGCCTCATAGCGCACGGTTGTATCGTGATGATGCCCTGATTATCCCTATCTATGATGAAAACAAATCCCTGGTTAATTTACAAATGATTCAACCGGACGGGACTAAGCGGTTTTTATCCGGAGGCAGGAAAAAAGGTTGTTTTACGGTGATCGGCAAAATGAGCGTTGACGGGGTTATCCAAATAGCGGAAGGCTTTTCGATCTCCGCAAGCCTCTACGAAGCGACCGGACACCTTACGGTTGTTGCGCTGGATGCCGGGAACCTGGAGCTAGTGGCGCTGGTATTCCGGCGGCTTTATCCGGTAAGCCCGATTGTCATTTGCGGCGACCATGACCCCGTTGGAATAAAAGCAGCCAGAGCGGCAGCGGTAGCGGTGGGCGGCAAGTACATTTTACCGGCCACCGTGGGGCATGACTTCAACGACTCTTTAAACGAGGCGACTTAATGCGAACTTGGGAAATCGATGAGTCGACACAAGACCTGTTCGCCATGCTGGATGAAGAAGGCGCGGCACAAAATAAACCTGCCACAGTCATTATGGCGGCTGAGGTTCCCTTAAAACTTGAGGTGGAGGAAGTTAGAAAGCTAGATAAAAATGCCGATACCGTCATCCCCGGCAATCCCCAAAAGGCAAGGCGGAATAAAAAACCAAACTCAGACTTGGAAAAAACAGAGGGAACCGGGAGAACCGAGGGAACCGCCAAAAACGGCGTGGCCTCCAGCGGTTCCCTCATGGAAAATACCGAGGGAACCAAGGGAACTTTTAGCCTGGATGATGCTATCGACCCGCTACACGATGCCGAAGACAACCAGATCAAAAAGCTGTCATTCGAGGATTTAAAGATGCCGGTTTTTTTGGTTGAGGATGATTGGTTCGACCTTGGGGGAAAGCGCAAGCCGGGCGTGTGGTATTGCTACGAAACCGCAGGCACCGAGAAAAAGCCACCGGCACAGCTTGCCTTAAGAATATGTTCGCCGCTTTATATCGACGGCGTGACCAATACCGAAAACGGGCAGTTTTTCGGGCGCTTGCTACGGTTTCGGGACACGTTAGGCAAATGGCGCAAGTGGGCGATGCCGATGGAATTGTTGCGCGGGGCGGGCGATGAATTGCGCGGCGAGTTGTTGGCGGCGGGCGTTGAGATCGACCAGCGCAACCGGGCGCGGTTGTCTGAATACCTGCAATGGAATACCCCAAAAAAGGTAATTACCGCAGCCACCCGCACCGGCTGGACTTCAAAAGGCGGGGCGTTTGTTCTGCATGACCGGATTATCGGCAATGAGGAAGTCCACTTCCAAAGCGAGAGCTTGACCGCAGACGGGGCGGCGAGATCGGGCGGGGAGTATCGCCAATGGCAAGCGATGGCGGCGTTATGCGCTGGCAATCCTGTGTTGATCGTGTCGATATGTACCTCATTGGCGGGCGCATTACTGGTTAAGGTGCATCGTGATTCCGGCGGCATACATTGGGTGGGCGACAGCAGCATAGGCAAAACCACCGCGCTTTGTGTCGGCGCGTCGGTATGGGGCGGCGATGACTTCAAGCGCACCTGGAGAGCCACATCAAACGGACTGGAGGGCGTGGCGGCGTTGCTGTCCGATACCTGCCTATGTCTGGATGAGATCAACGAGGCAGACCCGCGCGAAGTCGGGGCAATCGTCTACAGCCTAGGCAATGGCACCGGCAAGACCCGAGCCACGCGGATCGGTTCGGCACGAAGCGTACACCGCTGGCGGCTGTCGTTATTGTCGACCGGGGAGCGTTCCATCACCGCCATGATGCAGGAAGGCGGCAAACAGGCCAAGGCCGGGCAATTGGTGCGACTGCTCAATATTCCGGCGGCGCGACAGTTCGGCGTATTCGATAACCTGCACCACTTTGTTGATGGCCGGGAAATGGCGGATTACTTTAAGACCGAGTGCGCCAAACATTACGGCCACGCTGGCGTTAAGTTTATCGAGCATATCATCAAGCAAGGTAACGCCGACTTCGGCGCAACCCTGGCCGCGATTGAGCAGCAATTCACCCACAGCGACACCCAAGCGGCGCGGGCGGCTTCACGGTTTGCCTTATATGCGATGGCGGGCGAACTGGCGATTGAGGCGGGTATTGTGGACTGGAAACAAGGTTCGGCGCTGGAAGCCTGCAAGTTGATGTTTGCCGAATGGCAGGCCATGCGCGGAACCGGGGCAACCGAACACAAGCAGATATTGCAGAATATCAGCGACTACCTGCTTAAGCACGGCGATACCAAATTTACCGATAAGCGCAGGCCGGACGATAAACCACGGGCAGACCGGGCAGGATGGTATGACGACAGACCCAGTGGGCGCGTCTATTTGTTCAGCAGTGCGGCACTGAAAGAGGCGGCCGGCAGTTACGACTTTAACCGGGCCTTGGATGCGCTGGATAGTGCCAGTTGGATCGTCGAAAAAGACCACGGGAAACGCTCCAAAAAGACCGCGATAACCGGCGGCGGCAAGCACAGCCTGTATTGGGTTCAGCCCTCAGACGGGAACGACCATGCTTGAAGGGTTATTTTCTCAACTGGCAAAACCAACACCGCCAATAATAAAAGTTCCCCCGGTTCCCTCGCATAAAACACAGAGGGAACCGCTACAAGCCACAAATGGCGGGGCGGTTCTCTGGGTTCCCCCGGTTCCCTCACAAAAAACGAAAGTTGAAACGAAAAATACAAATTCCACGATAACGGCAGCAGATCAACATAAAGCACCGGCGGCAATCCGGGTTTATTGTTACCGGGTTAAGGAAAAGCCACAGTCTGAGTTGGTGGTGATTATGCCCAATACCCGACTGGATGAAGCTTACGAGAAGTTAAAGCTTAAGTTTAGGGATCGGTTATTGACGGTTTATGAAAGTAAGTAAGGTTAAGGCGGTAACGGGCGGCAATTAACTCAACCCCTCCCTAAGTGCGTTGATATTTTTTAGGTGAATTAATGCCCAAAAGCACCGAAAGCTTAACGCCGTTTTTCAGCAAACACCGCATGTATCACCGCACACATGTTTTTGTTCTGAGTTAAAGTCATTTATATTTTTGAGCTGAGCTTCTTCAAACAGCCCATTTATATATGCAGATAACTCATAATCACAGAAGTCATCACAAGCATTTATATCTCCAGCCATATATAAAGCTCTAGCACGGCAGCTACCGCCGCAAAATAGTCTAACTAAGCATTCTGCGCATTCAGGACGTGCGTCAATATGGAGTTTTCTTGTGCTTTTGATGACTTCAGAACTGGAATAAATATCTGATATATTTTTCTCTCTTATATTACCAGCTAGGAATTCAGGCAGATGAACCATGTGGCAAGGGTACACATCGCCATTATGCCCAATACTTATTTCTCCATCACCAATTACGCATTTTGTTGTGCCTCTATTGCGCATTCTGTTTAGGTGTTTAACTATACCACCCATCACAGTTACATTTTTTGCATCTTTTAGAGCTGTAAAATATTCCATGCCAGTAATTGATTGGTCTTCAATTGATTTTGCGTTACCAGCTTCGAATAATGGTTGAAACGTTAATATATCACCGTATATAGATGCCATCTTTTCAATGTCACCTATATTATGCTTTGTTACGGTCATAGCAATTTTTAGATTAGCACCATGCTGAAGAAGCAAATCAATTGCATTCTTGGTTCTATCTAAAGTCCCTTCACCTCTGTGAAAATCGTGAAAAAAAGACGTCGAGCCGTCAATTGATATTCTTATGATGTCAAAGGTCTTGGCAATTTTCTGCGCATTAGACTCATTTATTGGAATTGCGTTCGTTAATAAATGGGTATAGAAACCAACACTTCTGCAATATTCAGCTATTCTACAAGCATCTTTGTTTAGTAACGGCTCTCCGCCAGTCAGAGCTACTTCAATATGGTCGCTCATCAAGCGCAAATCATCTATCAATATTTTGTATTCTTCGAATGTTAATTGATCCCCGCCAAGTGGTCTCTCTTCTGCATAACAATAGTTGCATGACAAATTACAAGACCGGCTAAGATTTAAATGAACCGAATAAATTTTTGGGGTGTTGTTTGAGCTTTTGTTAATATTTGGGTTTTCAGACAGAAACCCATTGTCATAAAATGTGTCAATAATTTTAAGAGCGTCTTCTACTTCTGGATGAACAGCAGAAAGCTCATTCCTAATTTCGTCTTTTGTCCTACTGCCATCGCACAATGACAATGAAATAGCTGTATTTTTATTGACGACAATCCAATCTGGTCTCGATGGAGAAAGGAACAGAAATTTACCGTCTCTCTCTATGAGTACAGTATCTAGCGGTAATTGTGGGGTGTCATTACTATTCATGGATGCTGTTAAAAAACATGGTAAGGCATTGAAATTTATAAGTGTCAATTTTTCGAAATTGAATTAGTAGAGATTCCCATAATAACAAATGGGAACCTCTAAAAAATTGTACTCGGACAGACTCAGTGTGAACGGTTATTGTCCAGCGCAACCCATACCAAAGCCGCACTCTCCGCCGCCGCCAGAGCAACCCATACCAAAGCCGCATGTTGCGTTAGCTTCTGCCATTGATACACTGACGTTATATTTACCTAAAAGGAAGCCATCCTTTGTGTCGATTTGCTTCACATGAAGTTGCATTGATGCTACTCCATATAAGCCTACTACACATAAACCAAGCTTGATTAATTTGTCTTTATTTTTTTTGGTAGTTTGCATTTTAATCTCCTAACAATTCTCTAAATATAAAATAACATTCTTTGTCGTTGCAGTTTTTGAACTTAAAAGTGATCGTGAAATCCCCATGCGCTTCCTCTTGTTTTATTTAATTAATTTCAATTCTACGAATTTCGTAGAGCTAAGACAAGACAATTCTACGATTATCGTAGGATGCCCAGAAAATCCACTTCAACTTCTTTATTTGGTCGCCGCCTCCGCGAGGCGCGTAATCGAATGGGTATTGCCCAAGATAAGCTTGGAGTTGTCATCGGAATGGATGAAAGCTGTAGCAGCGCCAGAATCAGCCGGTATGAGACCGGCATTCATGAGCCACCGATAGCAACAGCCGGTAGGCTGGCAATGGCTTTAAAGGTACCCTTGGCTTTTTTCTACTGCGAAGATGATCGCTTGGCTGAAATTCTTATCCACTATTCAGCCTTAAACGATGACCAAAAAAGCCAATTATTGGCGCATGTGGTAGAGATGAGCCACTAAAAAGTAAGTCAGAATAATTAGGTCACACTAAAAAATTTAGAACCAACGGCGCATCGGCAGACCGGGAATTTTCCAGCATCATTTTTCAATAGCCGGGTAAGGCGTAAAGATTGCGTCAAGAACAAATGATTTAATATATTAAATATCAATGTCATTTAATATATTAAACGCGCTATAATAAGCCGTTATTTAACATGTTAAACGGTGAGTTATGCCCTATGATGGAAGTGGAAAGCTGGCCGAGGCCATAGCGGATTTATACAGGTTATCACCCAAAAGTCAGGAGCAGGTAGCCAAGCGGATTAAGGAAGCCAAAACCGGGCTAGGCATTACCAGCAAAGCCAAGGTTTTACCGGATGAGGTGAAGCGGGCTATTTATCAATGGCACTATGACCGGCTAAATCCTGTTCAATATGTTAAACAGACTGATAGTGACAACCCGGACTTGTCAGCAGACAGCAGCGTTCAAAATATTAAACAGGATGCCCCCGCCCAACTTGATGACGATATGGACAATGCTGTTTATGATTTTAAACAGATTCACTTTGCCGTCATGTTTGCACATAAAGGACATATCAAGCGCACCACGGTCATGCTGGAGGGCTATTTAGTGAAAGCCTTGCAGCAAAAACACAGCTTAACCGATAACCCGGCAATCAGGGCGTGGATCGAGCAGGCGATTAAAAACGACGGCGTGAGGTTCGATAGCGACGCGCCATTAACCCGGCAGGTTAAGCGGATCATTATCGAGTCGCTTGTTTAATATATTAAATGGAGGTTAAGCATGACAGTAAAAAACAAACCAACAACTAAACCGGCAACCAAGCCAAAGCATGTTGTAAAAGTGCCATGCAGTAAGGGCGGCAACCGCGATGATGCCGTTGCGCTAATATTGACAAGTCCTGAAACCAATGCGGCGGCAACAATTCGACAATGGCAGCCATTACACGATGTCAATGCATTAAGCCGGACATTAGCTTTACAGATTGACGATGTAAATAACGGAAATATGAAACGCCCGGAGGCAATGCTATTGGCGCAAGCTCACACACTCGACCAGTTATTTAATACTCTGGCGCAGCGGGCGCATGGAAGGGAAACGGTATCGAGTTGTGAGACTCATTTACGCCTAGCCTTTAAAGCGCAGAGCCAATGCCGGTCAACACTAGAAACGCTGGCCAAGATCAAGAACCCGCCGGTCATATTCGCCAAACAAGCCAATATCTCAAATGGTCACCAGCAGATCAACAACGGGACATCGACACCGACCACGCACACGGAAGAAATTATTAATCAGCAAAACGAACTATTGGAGCAAACACATGGCGAACGGCTGGACACCAGAGCGACGAGCGAAGCAATCGGCATTGATACGAAACTGGCAACCGTGGAATAAATCCACTGGAGCCAGAACACCGGAAGGTAAGGCGATTGCATCACGCAACGCATTTAAAGGCGGCTTTCGTGCCATGATGCGCGAAATGTCCGCATTATTGCAAGATCAGCGGGAGTGTATGAAACGGGTAAAATAAGTATGCAGTGAGTATGCGCACACAGGTGTATGCACGGAAAAGGACATTTCGTAGGTTACACAGTTGGTTGCATAAAAAAGCCGTGTAGGAGTTAAGCCTGTTTTGTATTGATTCTATATGTGGATAAACGAATATCGTCTGCTTACATGCCGACGGGTCTTAAGCTGGATATTACGGCTTGATTGTAAGCATTAACCGACTATCCATGTGAGTGGTAAAGGTTTATTGTGGTCAATCATTTAAAACAATAAAAAGGTGAAGAAATGAAAAAAATAATCGCATTAATGATCGTTCTTTTCGTTAATACGGCTATTGCCGCAGACTTATATGATCCACAGAACGGAAAATATTTAGGCCAGCTTGGAGGGAGTCAATACGACGCGAACTCAACCAATAATCCTTATGGTCAGTATGGCAGCAAGTACAGCGCGGATTCAATCAATAACCCTTATGGGCAATATGGCAGTGAATATAGCAATAAGTCCCCTAACAACCCCTATGCTACCCAAGCCCCAGTAATTATAGATAATGGCTATCGTAGATAATTTGATAAAAACAACGCTTGTTGAAAAGTAGGAGGATATGCAATGCTTAAAAAATTAATACTATCTATATTGGTATCATTATTAATGACTGGTTGCGGAACTATGGGGTACATGGTTAGCACTTATGGCGCAATGTCGGACGCAGTATGGAGCGATTTTGACTATCAAGATGCGACTTACCGTATCTTTGACAGAAAAGATTTAAGCAAGATTATGGTGACTGCCTCTCTTGGGGATGCGGCTTTGCACGGCGCAGCAAGAGGGGCGACTTTTGGAGGCGTTAATATTGATGATGACCAGCCAAGGTATGCGAGCGCTACTTCTGCATATTTAACCAAGGATAGACCATCACAGGTATGTAAAGTTCTTGAAGGAAAACTTCTGGTAACGCCACAGTGGGAATTTGTTTATCTTTGTGCAGATAAGCCCAAAGTTTGACAAAAACAATGCCAAGAGCTGTTGAATTAGCCATCGGCTACTAACGATAAGATAGCGACGCTATTTCAGATAACCAAGGCCGGGTAACACCGGCTTTTTTTGTGCGTGGTGATCGGCAACCGTTGCTGGTGTTTTAAGGAGCGCAATAATCGGCAATAGAATCAAATTGCTATCCCGAATGCTATCCCGAAACGGTCATTTTACCTTTTTGTAAAATTCAGTGCCTTGTAACTCTTTGATTCAATTGGTCGGGACGATAGGATTTGAACCTACGACCCCTTGTCCCCCAGACAAGTGCGCTACCAAGCTGCGCTACGCCCCGATAATCTGAAAACAAAGAATTTAATGCTGAAAGGATTGTGAACACAATCCCCAATAATTCAATGCGGCTAGTGTACTACATTTTGCCGCATTAAATGGGAAAATCTACTTGAGCAGTTCCAGAATTTCTTCCAGTTCGCTAACCATTTGATGAATCAATTGCTTGGTGCGGGTTGAGTCTTCTTTGGCGTCATCGCTGCCTAAATGCGCTCTTGCGCCGCCGATAGTGTAGCCTTGCTCATACAGCAACGATCTTATTTGCCGGATCATCAGCACATCATGGCGCTGATAATAACGACGATTGCCGCGCCTTTTTACCGGGCTAAGCTCGGTGAACTCTTGTTCCCAATAGCGCAGCACATGAGGCTTTACGCCGCATAACTCGCTGACTTCACCTATGGTGAAATATCGTTTTGCCGGTATGACCGGCAACTCATTATTATTACTCGGCTCCAGCATACGCTTCCACTCTGGCTTTTAGTTTTTGACCGGATCTGAATGTGACCACTCTCCGGGCGGTTATGGGGATTTCTTCGCCTGTTTTAGGGTTTCTGCCGGGGCGGCTGCTTTTGTCGCGCAGTTCGAACTTTCCGAAACCGGAAATTTTGACCTGCTCACCGTGTTCCAGGGAGCCTTTGATTTCCTCAAAAAACATTTCGACCATATCTTTAGCTTCGCGCTTGTTCAAGCCAAGCTCGTCAAACAGCCTTTCGGCAAAATCGGCTTTAGTTAATGCCATCGTTAATCCCTCAGTTTTGCTTTTATTTTTGTGGTCAATGTTTCTAACAGCTTGCTAAATATAGCATCTATTTCAGAATCTGTTAGCGTTTGTGAAAAATCTTGTATGATTAAACTTAAGGCGATGCTTTTATTGCCTTCTTCGACGCCTTTGCCGCGATAAACATCAAATATCACTATATCTTGCAAGGTCGGTTCTGCACAGCCTTTAATGCAATTTATTATTTCGCTAACGGCAACTTCTTCCTTAACAATCAAGGCTATGTCGCGGCGTACCGACGGGTATTTGGACAGCGGCTTGAATTTCGGGATGTGTTTGTTTAGCAATAAGTCCTGATCCAGCTCAAACAGGAAAACCTGGGTGTCGAAACCCAGCTGTTTTTCCAAGGTTGGATTCAACATGCCCAGCCAGCCGATTTTGTCGCCTTGCAGGGACAGGATTTCAGCCGTTTGTCCGGGATGTAATGCGTGATGCTGATCTGGGGCAAATTGAACATCTGCGCCGGTCAACGAAAACAGCGCCTGCACATCGGCTTTTACATCGAAAAAATCGACTTTGCGGGTAGCGCTGCCCCATTGCTCGGAATAGGCGCTGCCCAAGGCTAGACCGGACAGCATTTTTTGCTGCTGGGTGTTGCCGTCTTTATTAACAAAGCGCAGGCCGGTCTCGAAAAAACGAACCCGGTTTTGCTGGCGGTTGGTATTGTGCAAGGCGGCTTTTAGCAATCCGCACCAAAGGGTAGTGCGCATCACCGCTAAATCGGCAGAAATCGGGTTTTTCAACCGGACAACCTGATCGTCAGGCGCAACCGCTTGCTGTATTTCTTCATCGACAAAGCTGTAGGTAATCGCTTCCTGATAGCCGCGATCAACCAGCAAATCTTTGGCGCGATCCAGATCCAGCACCGCTTCGGTTGCTTTGCCCAGTTCCGAGCGCATTAACAAGCTGCTGTTCGGCAGGTTGTTGTAGCCGACTATGCGGGCTATTTCTTCAATCAAGTCGGCTTCGATAGCGATGTCGAAACGGCATCCCGGAGCGGTGACCGACCAGCCATCCGATTGTGTTTGAACCGACATGCCTAAGCGTTGGAAAATATCGACGACTTGTCCGTCTTCCAAGGCAATGCCCAGCGTTTTTTCCAGACGCTGCTTTCTGAGCAATACGGCTACGCGTTGCGGCAGGGTAGCGGCGGTTGTCACGTCGGTGATTGCGCCGACATTGCCGCCAGCAATGCTGACAATTAATTGGGTGGCGCGATCTATGGCGCGTTCCTGCAAGGTTGGATCTACGCCGCGTTCGAAACGGTGCGATGAATCGGTGTGCAGGCCGTAGTTTCGGGCTTTACCGGCGATGCTTAGCGGGGTGAAAAACGCGCATTCCAGAAACACATCCTGCGTGCCGTCGCTAACTGCGGATTCGCTGCCGCCCATCACGCCAGCCAAGGCTAAGGCTTGTTTGTCGTCGGCGATAACCAAAGTTTCGTTGTCCAGTTTAATGGTCTGGCCATTTAACAGGGCGACGCTTTCATCGGTTTGCGCATAGCGTACAGTAATGCTGCCGGATAATTTGGCGGCATCGAAAGCGTGCAGCGGTTGGCCTAATTCGATTAGCACGTAATTGGTCACATCGACCACCGCGCTCAAGCTTCTGACGCCTGAGCGACGCAGGCGTTCCTGCATCCATAACGGAGTTTCGGCTTTAGGATTTACGCCTTTAATCAATCGGCCCAAATAACGGGGGCATGCGTCTGTTGCTTTGACTAAGACAGTTAAAGTTTCGGCATGACTGACAGCGGTTGTTTCAACCGGAGTGACCGACCAGTCCATTTTGTTCAGCACTGCCACTTCGCGTGCTATGCCTTCAACGCTGAGGCAATCGGCCCGGTTAGGGGTCAAGTCGACTTCGATGATATTGTCGTTCAGCGACAGGTAGTCGCGTATATCGACGCCTACCGGGGCATCGGCAGCCAGCTCCATTAAGCCGTTGGCGTCAAGGGCTAGACCTAACTCTTTTTCCGAACACAACATGCCGTAGGATTCTACGCCCCGGAGTTTGGATTTTTTGATTTTAAAATCGCCCGGCAATACCGCGCCGATCAATGCCGCAGGGATTCTCAATCCGACCCGGACGTTGCTCGCGCCGCAGACGATTTGCAGCGGTTCCGCTTCGCCTACCGCGACTTGGCAAACTCTTAGCCGGTCAGCATCGGGATGTTGCTCCATCGCGAGAATCTCGCCAACGACCACGCCGCTGAATACTGCTGCCGCAGGCGTTACCGAATCGACCTCAAGGCCAGCCATGGTCAATTGCTCGACCAGCTGTTCGGTTGTTATTGCTGGATTGACATATTCTCTTAACCAGGCTTCACTAATTTGCATGACTCAAGTTTTCCCGTGTAACGACGACTTATTTAAATTGTTCCAAAAATTTAAGATCGTTCTCAAAAAACAATCTCAAATCGTTAATGCCGTAACGCAACATCGCGAGACGCTCCACGCCCATGCCGAATGCAAAGCCGCTATAAATTTCGCTGTCGATATTGACCGCCTTGAAAACTTCAGGATGTATCATGCCGCAGCCCATTACTTCCAGCCAGCCGGTATGACTGCATACGCGACAGCCTTTGCCGCCGCACATCACGCATTCAATATCGACTTCTGCGGACGGCTCGGTAAACGGGAAATACGACGGCCTAAAGCGCACCTGGATGTCTTTTTCAAAGAAGGCGCGCAGGAATTCGTAAACCACGCCTTTCAAGTCGGCAAAGCTGACGTCGGTATCGACCAGAAAGCCTTCGACCTGATGGAACATCGGCGGGTGGGTAATGTCCGAATCGCAGCGATATACGCGACCCGGCGCAATCACTTTCAATGGCGGCTTTTCAGATTCCATGACCCGGATTTGCACCGGCGAAGTATGGGTTCTTAATACGGTGTGGGCATCGAAATAAAACGTGTCGTGCATCGCCCTGGCCGGGTGATGGGCGGGAATATTCAATGCTTCGAAATTGTGGTAATCGTCTTCGATCTCGGGGCCTTCAACGACCTGAAAGCCGACGCCGGCAAAAATTTTGGCGATGCGGCGCAAGGTGGTGGTCACTGGATGCAAGCCTGCAACAGTTTGACCTCGGCCCGGCTGGGTAACGTCTATGCCTTCGCCGGCAAGCCTGGCTTCTAATGCGGCATTTTGCAGCAGGTCTTTTTTGGCTTCCAGTTGCTCTTGAAATTGATCTTTGGCTTGGTTGATGACTTGACCTGCGGCGC